>JAEZLW010000134.1 GCA_023415145.1 Bacillota bacterium
GGGCCGTATTCATCATATGCCTACGTTTTAGAAGCTGTGTGGATGCTAAAACAACCGATGCTACTTCATTTTTCGTCACAGCCCATCAAAAATCTCCGCATGATTCGATGAATAGCTAAACAACCATAACCAATTGCCCGATATATTTATCAGCAGGGCATCACAAACAGGACGCAAGGTACAAGGAGGGATCAAGCTTGGCTGGCATCAATGCAACCACCTTACGCCTGACCGGCATGGCGTCCGGGCTGGACACCGAAGGCATTGTAAAAGACCTTATGGCAGTCGGCAACCTCAAGGTAGACAGCGTCAAAAAACAAAAAGTTCTCCTGGAATGGAAACAGGAGTACTATAAAGAAATCACAAGCAAACTCAATGCATTCCAGAGCAAGTACTTTGGTTCATCCTCTTCCGGTACGCTGATGGGCGGAGCACTGAGCATGCTTACCGCCACCTACAATTCACCCTACATTTCCGTCCTGGCCGACAGCAGCGCCGTGAACGGGTCCATGTATATTTCCGATATCGTCTCTCTGGCCACCGGTGCCAAGATGGCAGGCAGCCAGCGCGTCAGCGCCAATCCCAAAATAAGCGTCAATGCGGATGCGCTGACCGACCTTACGGACAAAAGTATCGTTGTCACACTGGATGGCCTTACAAAGACCGTTACTTTTTCTCCACGCACCTACGCATCCTCCCTAGACGTACAGGCGGAGCTTAAGTCGCAGCTCAATAATGCCTTTGGCGAAAACAGAATCGGTGTGTCGCTTGATGGTGACGAGATCGAGCTTTCAGCCCAAAATTCAACGCTGCGCATCAGTGTTCCAACAGATGCGCAAAGCAACCCGACAGGCATACTTGACTTTTCAAGCTATAGCAGCAACAGGCTTGATTTCAACTTGAGCCTAGCTCAAGCAGGCCTGTCAAACGACATTTTTGATTCGCCGGAAGATCATTCTCTATCCTTCACCATCAATGGCAAAACATTTTCCTTTACTGGCGACAATACAATGTACGACGTCATGAAAGCCATCAACTCAAGTGATGCCGGTGTAACCATCAGCTACTCCTCACTAACCGATACATTTTCCATGGTCTCCAACTCTACAGGCGTAACATCCTCCATATCCGTGCAGGATACCCATGGCTACTTGATGGACACGCTATTCGGAGGTGCCAGTTACACTGCCGGCACAGATGCCATTGTGCGCATGAGCACAAACGGCTCCAAAGAAGAGGGAGACCTTGTTACCGTGCAGCGCAGCACCAATTCCTTCACCGTTGGCGGAGCTACCATTACGCTTTTGGGCAAGGCCGCCGGCGAGGGGACGGAAGATATCGGCATCACCATGTCCTATGATACAGATGCCATGGCAGAAAAAGTCAAGGCCTTTGTCGAAGATTACAATGACCTTCTGGGCCTTATTACAACCAGAACATCGGAAGAACGCTTCCGCGACTTTCTCCCCTTGTCGGATAAAGAAAAGGAGGAAATGTCCGATAAGGAGATTGAGCTTTGGACCACAAAGGCGAAAAGCGGTATTCTTCGCAGTGACACCACGCTGCGCTCCATTGAAACAGAGCTGAAAAGCAGCCTTCTCACAGCGGTGAAAGAATTGGGCAGCGCAGATGGTATGCTTGGCATTCTGGCCGAGATTGGCATCACCACCGGACCCTATTCGGAAAAGGGCAAGCTTCATCTGGATGAGAACAAGCTTCGGACATCACTGAGCGAAGATCCGCAAAAAGCGCTTGATATGCTTACACAGAAAAGCACTGTTGCCTTTTCCCTCTACGCCACACCCGAACAGCAGCAAAAGCGCTTTTCTGAGTCAGGCGTTCTTTGGCGGCTGAGTGATATTCTCAGCAGGAATCTAAGCACCATAGGCAAAAAGGGAGTGCTGATACAGTTGGTTGGCAGTCCCAACAGTTCCTATAAAGGTGAGACTGAATACAGCAAGCGGCTTGATAATATGCAAAGCAGGATCGACCGCATGAACGATCAGCTCACTGCACAGGAGGATCGCTACTGGAGGCAGTTTACCGCCATGGAAACGGCGCTTTCGAAATTGAATTCCCAATCTTCCTGGATTGCAGGCATGATGGGTTTGGGACAAAATTAATGGGGGGTACAAAAGTATGACAATGGCCGCACAATACCAAAAATACCAAGCGCAGTCAGTCAGCGCTCAAACACCTGGAGAGCAAATTGTACTGTTGTTCGAAAAGGCCGCTGTGTGCTTGGTCAAAGCAGTCGCCTGCATTGAACAGAAAGATATCGCCGGCGCACACAACGCCATTGTACACACGCAGAACATCTATCAATTCTTGTCCGAGCATCTGGATATGCGGATGGAGATATCCAGCAGCCTGTTTTCCTTGTATCAGTTTATCTATGATGAATTGGTGAAAGCCAACCTGAAAAAAGATGTTGAAATCGTAAAGCGGATACTGGCCATGACGCGCAGCTTTAAGGAAACCTGGAAACAAGCAGAGGTTCTGAGCCGCACAGGCGGGACTGCCAAATGAAAACGCAGCAAGCGGAAACGCTCAAAAGCATTGAAGAACTGATCAGGCAGCGCTTTGATCTTATGAAGCTATATCCTGTGCTGTCGGTGGAGGCGATGCAGCAACTGGAGAAAAGCGATACCGAAGCCTTTAACAGAAAACTTGACGAACGTGGCATACTGACCGAACAGGCAGATGTCCTCAGCACAAAAATCAATGCCCTTGTGGCAGAGCTTGATGACGGTATAAAAGGAATTGTCACAAATCTTATCACAAACGGCACGTCACATAACGATTGCCCCGAATGGGGCAAAAACATTGCCCGAAACATGGAACGCACATACAAGCTGCTTCAAAGCTGTGCCCTTTTTAATGAGCGCTTATTATCCTGTGCAAAGGCCTTGCAGTTGGAAATACACGGCCAGCTGGGCCGCATCCAGGCACAGCGTAAAATCAACAGTCTGTATGCCGAGCAAAACGCCGTTCCTCACGGCGCCCACATTCATTTCAGCTCCAAATAGCGCCAGCATTATTGGCGTTAACAGCATTGGAGGTACTACATGGATATTGTCAGTATAGTTGGTTTTGTTGTGGCGATCGGAAGCATCGCTCTGGGCTATGTCATGGGCGACGGACAATTGAGAGCGTTATGGATGCTCAGCGCTTTCGTTATCACAGTCGGTGGATCCTTTGGGGCCGTGCTTCTCGCTTATGGAATCAATCAGGTCATGCAGTTCCCAAAATTGTTGATGGAAGTATTTATCAGCCCCAAATCTACTGTCAGCAAGACAATAGAGTATGTCGTATCCTTATCCAAAACAGCCCGTCAAAGCGGTTTGCTCAGCCTTGAAAAAGCGATGACGGATGATGATGCAAAAAACAAGGTTGATCCTTTTTTAAAGCGCGGCGTTTTAATGGTAGTGGATGGCACCGATCCAGATAAGATCAATGACATCCTGCAAAATGACATTTATGTGTACGAACAGCGCAAGGGTCTTGATATCAGCATGTTTGAATCCATGGGCTCCTATGCACCCGCATTTGGCATGATAGGTACCATTGTGGGTCTGATTCAATTGCTATCGGCAGGCATGGACGATCCCAGCGCACTGACCAAAGCCATAGGCGTCGCCTTTATTACAACGCTTTACGGCAGTATACTGGCCAACGTATTCTTTCTGCCTGCCGCCAATAAGCTGCGGAGCAGGCTTGCTGTCTACCGTCTGGAAAAGGAAATGATCATTGAAGCTGTCTGCGCCATCCGCAATGGCGTAAACCCACGGTTGTTGCAGGAACAGCTTTCATCCTACCTGGTTCTTTCATCCACCAAAAAGCAAGGCAAAGGCCGGGCGGCAGAACAAGGCGAAAGGGTGGAAGCAACCGGCCGGTCTTAACCTGGACCTTGAACTCGGTTGAAGTCCTGGAAAGGAACAAAGCGGCATGAAAAGGCGTTCTTCAGATACACCAAAAGTGCAAACCGGTCAATGGATTACAACCTATGCAGATTTGATGAACAATCTTCTGGTTTTTTTCATGTTGTTATACATTCTGAGCGTTGTCGACCTGGAAAAGTTCAAGCGAATATCTACCAGCTTTGTGGAAACATTGCTCGGGGCAACACCTCAGATTGTATACGCCACACCGCATCCTGATTCCCCTAAAGTATATGTCATTACCGATCCTGACGCTACCGCTACGCCGGAACCGTCACCATCTGAAGCACCAGTGTCAACACCAACCGATACATCGCTCTCAGCTTTGGTGGAAACGCCGGCCCCCTCTAAGGAAGTTGATCAGGAATCCGTGGAAGAATATGATGCCTTGTTTGACAGAATCAATCTCCTGTTGGAGGAGAAAGGCTATGCCGAACAGGTCAGCGTGGAAAAACGAAGCGACATCATCTATCTGCGCTTTCGCGAAGGTGTTTTTTTCTATCCTGATTCACCGGAACTGAAGCTTGACGCATATCCGATTATCGATATGATCGCCAATATCATTATAGAATCATACGATCTGATCGCCGGGATCGACATCAGCGGTCATACCGCCAAGGTCTCCAAAGATCCCCCCACCAAAACAAACCTTTTTTCATGGGATCTCTCCACCGACAGGGCGCTTACGGTTTTAAAATACCTTGTGCAGAAAAGCAACTTGCCGCAAGAAAAGCTTTCGGTTACCGGATACTCCTGCAACCAACTCTATGTGGAAGGTGAAGCTGAAGAATATCTGGCGCAGAACCGGCGTGTGGAAATCCGCCTGTCCAGAAATACAGACTAAACCGTTTCATGTCCCTTCGTTCTAACAAAAAGTAAAGCCATGCCTCATCATGAGACATGGCTTAACTTTTTCTGGCGCTTGTTAACTTCCGGCAGCGATCTTAATCAGCGTTTGGGTGATGTGTTCTTCCCGGAAGGGCTTCACAATAAAGGACTTGGCTCCGCTTAAGATCGCCTCCTTAACCATGCTCTCCTGCCCCATGGCGGAGATCATGACTACCTTGGCTGCAGGGTCAAAGGCCCGAATCTCCTTGAGTGCCTCGATACCGGTCATATCGGGCATGGTGATATCCATGGTCACAATATCAGGCCTGAGTTCCTTGTATTTTTCCACGGCCTCCTGGCCGTTTTTCGCGTCATCCACTACCTGAAAGCCGTTTTTGGATAGCACGTTCTTGATTGCCAGCCGCATAAAAGCTGCGTCATCTACAATTAAAACACGTATCACTTGAAATCCCCCCTATTCATTCGGGCATACCTCACTTGTCAAAGCCAATGACCGTCACATTTAAAAGCGCCGGATCGTTATACAAGTCCAGAACCTCCTGTGCTGTGTTTACGCCCTGTTCCCCTTGGCGGATCACTTTTACCTTGGGCCGCACCAGACCGCCTGTATAGTTATGTATTACCACACCCCGCAGTCCGTTGCTCAACAAAACGGTGCTGCCGATGGGATAAGGCACAATTCTCTTCATAAAGCTGGAGACGATAGCGGGATCAAACAAAAGCCCCGAATTGCCCAAGATATGCTCGATGGCTTCCGATGGCGACAATGCCATGCGGTATGGCCGCCGGGATGTCAAGGCATCGTATACATCGCTGATGGCAATGATCTTGCCCTCCTGCGTCTGCTTGCTGGATGGGAGGCGCAACGGGTAACCTGTACCATCGTAGCGCTCGTGATGAGTGAGCACAGCAACGATTGACTCCGCCGGTACCTCCCACTGCTTGCGCAAATAATTGCTGCCCAGGGTGCTGTGCTGCTTCATCTGCTCGTATTCCGTGTCAGTCAGCGCTCCTGGTTTGTTGATTATATCCTTCGTAATAAAAACCTTGCCGATATCATGCAAAAGAGCGCCCATGCCCAGCTTGTAGAGTCTGCGTTGGTTCATGCCTGAAGACATGCCCTGCAAAATCGACAATGCCGCCACATTTACGCAGTGATAATAGGTATACTCGTCAAATGTTTTGATGTCGGCCATATTGACAAGCGCATTTTTATTGGCTGTAAGCTCCTGGATAATCGCTTCCAAATAATGGCGAAGAGATAGAAATGAAGAATATTGGCTGTCTTCGTTGCCGCTTTCCACATGCATGAAAAACGTCTTCAAAGCGCTAACGGCATTAAAACGCAAACGCTTGCTTAAGAGCCCCATGTCGTCGGTCAGATCAGCCTCGCAATCGACGATGTATGCGCCCTCATGCTCCGCAAGCTGGAGCTTGGCAATATTGGAATACGTAAGCACATGGCCGCAGGTTAATAGCAATTCACCGTGCGGTCCTTGCAAATCCGTGGCCAGAATCATCCCGGGTTTCAGATTGATCGGTTTGACAAATAGCATAGCACCAGTCCATTTGCGTTTTAATACAGGAAAAACCCTGATTCCCATCACCATGGAAGCTAAGCGGCAAAGGTACGTTTGCCGCTTAGCTTCCATGGAACAGACCAAGGGTCAGGGAACCCAGGCATACAAATAAGGGGCTGGAAAACCGGTGGAGCCTTTAACCCGCAAGACACAAGGCCAGGGAATCCGTCCTGCGTTCCGGCAGCGTATGCAGGAATGCAATCGCCCACCGGAACACAGACACTACTTTACGGATGCCCTTTCGGTTACTGCAGCAGTTGGAGCACGCCCTGGGGCTGCGCGTTGGCCTGGGCCAGCATCGCCTGAGCGGCCTGCAAAAGGATGTTGTTCTTGGTGTAGGACATCATTTCCTCGGCCATGTCCACGTCGCGCACGCGGGATTCGGCGGCCTGCAGGTTTTCCTTGGTGGTGGCCATGTTGTTGGCCGCATGCTCCAATTGGTTCTGCTGAGCACCGTAGGTGGCGCGGGAAGTATTGACTTCAGTAATGGAAGCTTCTACCAAAGCGTTCGTAACACCGCCGGGAGTTGAATCGGCAGCATCAGTTGCAGTCTTTAGAGCAGCCTTAGCCGTGGTTGTAGCGGCTGCGACGGTTACAGTCTGTCCGCCATCCTCACCATATTTGATATCTGAGGCAGTACCAAATATTGCAATTCCGTTGAACTTGGTGTTGGTATAGATGTCGTCAATGGCTGTACCCAGAGCTTTCATTTCAGCGCCGATGTTGTTCTTATCATCCGTGCTGTAGGTGCCGTTTGTAACCTGCACAGCCAGTTCCTTCAGGCGGACGAGCATATCGGAAACTTCGTTGAGAGCGCCTTCTGCCGTCTGCAGCAAGGATACGCCATCCTGGGCATTGCGAGTGGCCTGGGTGAGGCCGCGGATCTGGCTGCGCATTTTTTCGGAAATGCTCAGGCCGGCCGCGTCGTCCGCAGCCCGGTTGATCCTAAAGCCGCTGGAGAGCTTTTCCATTGCCTTGTTGGTTGCCGTTGTGTTGGTGTTGTACTGCCGGTAGGTGTTCATGGCGGCGATGTTGTGGTTGATACGCATAGGTTTTTTCCTCCTTGAATTTTATCTGCAGGAATCCTTTCCCACAGTTTATTTGCTAAAGCCGGTCTGCACGTACGCTGCAAAGCGGCTTATGCACAAAAGGAAATGGGGCTTCTGGTCACTTGGGAATAAGCTTTTTCTTGAGGGATTCCAGCGCTTGCGCACCAGCCGACTGTTCGGCCTCCAAGTTGCTCTTTTCCGTATCCAGTACCTCGCTGCGCATGATGCGCACGCTCCTTGGGGCGTCGATGCCAATCTTGATCTTATCCCCGCTGACCTCCAGAATGATGACCTTGATGTCCTCACCGATGAGAATGCTGTCTCCCGGCTGCCTGGTGATGACCAACATCCTCATCCCGCCCTTTCCTGGTCGAACAGGCGGAAGCGGACGGAATACTCAGCGTTCTCCAGCATCACCTGCATGCCCAGGCGCTCTTTGAAGTTGATCACCACGGGGCTCTTCAGGTTTACGGTGGTGAGTCCAATGTTCTCGGGAATCACGGCTATCACAAAGAAGTTCAATTGTTCAAGGGTGGTGGCCTTCAGCTTTTCCAAGGCCTCCTGCGGCACTTGAGGCGCGTAATCCTCCAGAAACATAAACGGATCCAGTATAATGAACCTTGGGCTCTGCGACTGGGCACATTGCAATTGCATGATACCCGCTTTGGAGTTGGTGTCCAACACCACAAACCGCTTGCTGCCTTCAAAGGCATAAACCCCTTCAGGGAAATCGATGATGTCTTCCTCCTTGACCGTCACAAAGTCATAATCCTTTGTGTGGATCAACATGCCTTTCTCCTCCCGGGCGACAACGCGCCGCATGCCATTAATCATCTTGGATTCACCGCTTTTCCACGCGGTAGTCTATCGAATAAGGAACATAGGTAAATTCAAGTTCATACGGCTTCCAGGAAATTTCCACCTTGTCTTTGATGATCCGCATATTCAGATCACCGCCGCTCCAGCTTGTCTTTGGTTTTGCCGAAGGAAGGAAATCAAGCTCTGTTTTGACCGGTGCGTGCCCCTGCTGCGCTATGATCTGGGATATGTTTACCGCATCCGGGCCCATCATGGCATTCTTTTGCCTGGTATACCTTCCTGCTGCCTCGAGTGCAGCCTCTTTCCCAAGGTGAATGTTTTCCTGTGCTTGGGATTGAATTCCCCTGATTCCAATGGAATCGAAAAACTGCTTGTTGTCAAGGTCCATGCGTAAGGTTTCGCTATCCATCTGCATTCCTCCCCGCGTCACGGAGATCTGCATTTGCGCCGGCGTGGATTTGTACATTAGTTTCGCCGACGTAATCTCATACAGCAAATAGACTTTATCGATCCTCATTCCATTCACCTACATACGCAGTTCCTGTCAGCTTAGGTAATCCAGTAGTGATGGTTGCAGAATTTTCGTTCCCATCTGCAGGCAAGCATTGTATACCAGCTCCTGCTCGGAGAACTGCATGATACCCTCTTCCAGGCCCAAGCTCTCCAACTCGTTTTGCTTGGTGGCTGCGGCAATCCTTTCCCGGTCCAGTCTGTCGGCAAAGAAGGAAATGTAATTTGCCCTCTCCCCAATGCCCACATACTGCATCCTGACATTGTCGGACCTTGACTCCAGCTTCTGAATATACAGGTCCATGTTCGTCAAGTCTCCGCTTTCCAGCTTGCCCGCGATATCGCCCAGCAACTGGTACAGATTGTTGGAAATGCCGTTCCCATCCACGCCAGTACCCAGCAAAGCCGCACCAGAATAGGCGGTATCCATGGCAGACTGGGGAGAAACCACGCCGCCGCTGATGGAAAGGCCAAGCCCGATGTCCACATAACGGTGTTCAGAGCCGAATGAACCGGTATCCACATTCTGGCCATGATAGCGCAAATTGCCGGCTCCGTCCAGGGTAAAGGGCATATCTTCAAAGCCCTCGCCGGCAAAGATATACTTATCGGAGAACTTTGCATTGGCAGCGCCCAGGATCGACTCCTGATAACCACGCAGCGCTTGTGCAATCACCTTGCGGGCATTTTCGTCGCTGGTGCCGGTTACACCATGCATCACCTTTTCCAGCGCATTGGTGACAGTGTCGTTGATGGAAGATAGTGAGATTTCCGCTTCGTCCAGCAGCCCCTGACTTTCCTTCAGGCTTCTGTTGTACATCTCGATGCGGCTCAGGTGCTTGCGTACGCCAAACGCCGCCAATGCGGAAGCGGGATCTTCCGACATTTTCAGAAATTTCCTCTGAGCGGAAACCTTTGTATTCAGATCGCTTAATTCCTTTGTGTTCCGGTTCAGGTTTCTCAAATAGTTATTGGACATCATCGCATTTGTCAGTCGCACGCAAATCACCTCCTAACGCCTCAGCGGCCTACCATGCCCATTCTGTTGATCAGCACATCCAGCGCTTCGTCCAGCGCGGTCAGCACCCGGGAAGAAGCCTCAAATGCCCGCTGGTACTTCATCAAGTTGACTGTTTCCTCATTGATGGATACGCCCATCACCGCTTCCCGCTGGTTTGCTATGGATGCCACTACCAGCTCGCCGGTGTCCCCGATATCCTTGGTATAGCTTACATCAATGGCGATATCGGACATCATCGAAAGAGTAAACTGCTCGAAATTGCCGTTGAAATAAGGGGAAATATTCCGTGCCTCGTCCATGGCCTCAATCATTTGCAGAATGTTGTCATTCTTGCCGGCTTCCTGATCCGCATCGTCCGTAGCCCGGATATAATTGGGATTGTTGAGCCACTGACTGGAGATGGCGATGGTGGATGCGGTGCTACCCGAAAACAGCGGTCCGCCGTTGATAGCATTGAGTGTACTGCTCAGGCTGTCGGCAAGGCTGTCCAGCGATTCCAGGTAGTAGGGAATGCCGCGAAAATCGTTCTCCCCCGCTCCCGCATAGCTTCCCAAACCATTGAGCACCTCCATGGAGCCAAATAGGGAACCTGCCGCAAGGTTCAGGGTATTGCCATCGGCCTCCAAATGCACGCTGGCCGCACCACCCGCCACGGTAACGTTTGCCACCGTTGCGTTCGGGGCATCCAACAGAAATTCTCCCCCCGCCTTGATGCTTAAGGTTCCGTCATCATGATTCGTCAACGCGATGTCCATATAGGCGGAAAGCTGGTCTAGATACAGATTGCGTGTGTCGTTCAGTTCGTTGACGGCATTGTTTTGAAGCTTCGCAGCCTGTATGGAGTGATTGATCGTATCAATCTTCCCCAAAAGCGTATTGACATCCTTCACCACAATATCCATGGAGCTCATTTCCTGATTACGGATGTTCTCAAACTGGGCTGCGTAATGGTTGATGCTCTGGGTTACCTTTTGGGCACTGGATCGCGTAAGGCTTGAAAACTCCACTTCGCCGGCATTTTGCGATAATGTTTGCAACTGTGCGTAAAAGTCTTGAAGCATAACGCTCAGCCCGTCGGTTTGCGTTTCGTCCAGGCTGTTTTCCATATCAGTCAGGATGGACAATGTTTTTGTGATCGCGTTGTTTTGTGCATTGGCGTTGCGGTAACGCAGGTCAAGAAACTGGTCGCGGGCTTGGCTGATGTTTTTTACATCAACACCCATGTTGTAGGAAGCAAGCTTGTTCTGGGCAAACCTGTATCGGTCTGCGCTGTGATTTGAGGCGGCCTGCTCCACCATTTGCCTGCTGTAGCCTTGGGTGTTTTGATTGGCAATGTTGTTTGCCGTCACATCCAACCCAGCCTGAGCCGCCGTCAACCCGCTTTTGGCAGCCTCGAACGCGTAAAAAGTTGCTCTCATTTCTTCCCCTTACCCGTTTAGCCTTTGGCCTGCACATTCTTGGTGTAGGTATTCGCGCCTGCTTCCTGCCCCGACTGGCCCAATAAAAACCGTATCGTGGCAGCGCGCGTTTCCAAAAGTTTCTTGTTCTGGCCGCACTTTTTTTTCAAAGCCATCACAGCCGCGGATAGCGTTTCAAAAACCGTTCCGAACCGGGTCTTGTGCTCCACGCTTGAATCCACCAATTCCCGCAGCGTGGGGTATGCGGTACCGCTGCAAATGACGCACCTCTGCTTTTCCAGTTCCCTGCTTTGCATCAGCAGCGCCTGCTGGTCATTGAGCAGCGGAAGCAGGTCCTTGGCATCTCCCCCCAGCAGTACGCGGGTCTTTTCCTCCTCAATCGCCAGTTGTTTCAGGTGGACGTCGCACTGCGCTTGAAGAATCTCCAGAAGCCCCGGATAATCACTCATTACAAGCCTACTCCCTGGCTTCTACGCCATAAAGCATGGCTTCGGCGATGTCCTCAGCCGAGATTCGGTAAGTTCCCTTGGCAATCTCATTTTTCAAAAGCAGAAGCCTTTCAGCAGGAGTTGCTTTCGTGGCTTCACTAACCACCATGTTTACAACCCCGTCCAGCTCGGAGTAACCTCTGGCTGCACTGGACAGGACCAGGTTGTCTTTGCCAACGCCCTCTTTTTTCTTGCCATCCTTTTGGGTTGCAGCAAGATTTTGCGCCATCATGGCGCCATAGAGCTTGTCAACCTGCACACGATTGATCTTCATGACTTATCACCCGCTTTATATATCGATATTTTCCAAGGGAAGTTTAGCAGAATGTAAAGGAACCGCTGATTAAATGAAGGTGGTGGAGCCGCGAGGCGATTTTGCGGCCTTGCAAGGAGCCTGAAGGAAGCTGTAGCAGCGCTACAGCGACCGGATGGGCTCCAGAACCACGCACCCGCCAGTGGCGGGAATAGGCGGGGTGGAGGAGGCTTGCGAAACAAGCGATGGGAGTGGCAGTGAACCAGAGCTCCGATTGAGCAAGCAGGGTAGCAGGGCCGTAAAATCGACCGCCGGATACCCACCTGAATGAATCAGCGCTTCCATAAACTCATCATGTTCTGAGATTGTTCACAACCTGCTCCAGCTCATCCGCCGTCTGAAGCATACGCAAATTGAACTGAACGCCCCGCTGGGCCAGCATCATCCGCGTCATTTCCTGTGTCATGTCCACATTGGACAGCTCGTAAGCACTATCAACCAACTGGGAAGCGTTGTCGTAAGCCGGCTCTCCGGAAGCTTCCGTGGTGGCATACTGGCTGTTGCCCAACGCCATCAGCGCATCGGGATTTGAAAAGGAATAGAGCGCGGCTTGCTGAATGGCAGCATGTATACCGCCTTCATCCACCGTGATGCGCTGATCGTTTTGATCCAGCACGTACCCCCCATCTGACGAAACAAGATAGCTTTCCTGCCCTTCTATCGAAAGGGCAAATCCACCCGAACGGGTGTATACTGTATCGCCCTGCGCATTTTCGATGGCAAAAAAGCCTTCGCCCTGTATGGCAACGCTTATCTCCCCGTCTTGCATAAGGCCGCCTTGCTCCGATTGAAGGGATGTGGCGCTTAGCCTTACACCGTTTCCGGCCGTAAACTCCGCCCCCTGTGCGCTGGTATAAACAAGATCGGTAAAGCTTGCGCTTTGTGCCTTGTATCCCTGGGTATTAACGTTGGCCATGTTATTGGCGGTCACGTCCAGGCTGGTTTGAAAGGCCTTTACGCCCGATTTGGCCGCATAGAAGCCGTTGATCACGAAAACCCCTCCTTTTTTTGCAGGGAAGCGCCGAACATATTATGCACGCCCGATTTCGTTGACCGTCTTTTGGTTTACCGTATCCAGGATCCGAAGCACCTGGCCGCAGGACTGAAAAGCCCTGGAAGCCGCCATCATGTCCGCCATTTCCTCCACCATGTCCACATTGGCGCGTTCCAGGTGCCCTTGCATTATGCGTCCCTGAAACTCTCCTATGCCTGCCGGCCTTGCGAAAAGCCCATTCGCCTGCTTTTCAAGCACAGCACCATCCTGCAGTGCGACAATCAGCAGCTCGCCTGCGTTTTGCCCATTCACGGATATCTCGCCTGTTTCACTGACAGCCACTGTACCTGTATCCAAACGCAGGCGGCCGTTCTGTCCCAGTACAAAAGCTCCGGACGATGTGGTTAAAAACCCATCGGCATCCATTTGAAAGCTGCCGTTGCGGGTAAGCGCGTCAACACCCTGCGCATCCTCCACCACAAAAAATCCATTGCCCACAATGGCAAAATCCAGCGTTCTTCCAGTCGTTTCCACAGTTCCCTGGGAGATGTCGGTATGAATCGCATCCCCAATGGCACCATAGTTTCCTGTGCCAATCTCCTCAGAACCCTGGTCTATGCGCAGCATCACGTGCTCGCTAAACGTGGAGGTGATCAGTTCATCGCGCTTGAAACCGGCGACACCTGCATTGGCCAGATTGTTGCCTGTCACATCCAGCGCTCTGGCTCTGTTTAGTAGCCCGGTGGTTGCAGCGTATACGGCGTTGTTCATGTGAATCCCCCCTATTCGTTCATATACTCCGTAATGCGCTGCTTCAACTTTGACAGCGCTTTGGAATGAATCTGCGATACCCTTGGCACGGTCAGCCCCAGCACGAAAGCGATTTCCCTTAGCTTCAATTCCTCGTAATAGTAAAGGGAGATGACGATTCTCTCCTTCTCGTCCAGCAAATCGATATATGCTGCCAACTGGTTTTTGAAATCCTTCTGCAAAAGCCTGTTCTCCGGCGTTTGAGCAGTGGTATCCTCGATGGCATCAATCACCGACATATTGCCATGGGGCAGCGTTTCCTCCAGCGCCAGAACGTGATAGCTCATCTCGTCCACACGCAGCCTGCCCAGCTCCGCCTCCGTCATCGAAAGCCGCTGAGCCAGTTCGCTGTCTTCCGGAGGCCTCCCCAGTTCGTTTTGCATCAGCTGGCTTGTTTTGTTGGCCAGCTTGATTTTTTGATGGATGTCTCTTGGCACCCATTCCTTCTTGCGCAGATAATCAATGATTGCGCCGCGCACCCGGATGGAAGCGAACGAGTCAAATTGCACGCCCCGCTTGTAATCGTACCGGTCGATGCAGTTGATAAGCTCCAGTACTCCATGGTTGGCCAGATCCTCCACATCGTCCCTGCCGATGGACAGCATCTGTGAGCGCTTCAGGCTGCATGTTACAATGTACAGGTAGGACATGAGAATTTCATTGCGCAAGCCCACATCCCTGGTTTTCTCGTAACGCTGCCAGGTTTGCTCATCTATTTTTTTTGTCTGGTCTTTGTAGTAATTCATGCTCCTCCCACCCGCCATGTTCTATGCGAAGCGCTCTTTTTAGATTGAGATGGTGCCAAGCGCCTGAATGTTTACATCCTGATTGATTTCGCTGAATGACAGCACCACCGCCTCAGAAGAAAACTGATCCATCAGCCGTTTGTAATAGCAGCGAACCACGGGCGAGGTGAGCACCACCACATCGCTTAACCGTTCCTTGAGCCTTGTTTCCTCTTTCATATGGGAACTCACTATGTTTTGCAGCACATTGGGCTCCAGCGATACGTAGGAATTGTTGCCCGATTTACGCACGCCGTTCATAATCAGGTTTTCGATCTCAGGGTTCAACGTAATTACCTTCAGGTATCCGTCCTGAGCAAACTTCCGGGTAATGGTTCGCTTGAGGGCCTGGCGGACATATTCGGTCAAAAGGTCGGTATCCTTCACTGTGGGCATATGCTCACTGAGCGTTTCCAAAATGGTAGGCAGATCGCGTATGGGAATCTGCTCGGATAAAAGGTTGCACAGCACCTTTTGAAGCTCTACATGAGGCACCACGGAGGGAACAATGTCATCCACCAGTTCCTTATGGGTTTTGCGCAAATTGTCCAGCAAGTGCATCAAGTCCTTGCGGGAGAACAGCTCGTGCGCGTGCCTTTTGATGATTTCCGACAGATGGGTAACGATCACCGACAGCGGATCGATGATGGTATAGCCGCTCATCTGCGCAAACTCCCTGGTGTCCGCGGTAATCCATTTGGCGGGGAGCTTGAATGCCGGCTCCAATGTATCGATGCCTTCGATCTCCTGTGCGTCATTGATGGCATTCATAGCCAGATAATGGTCAGCCAGCACCTCGCCGCCAGCAACACCTTCACCCTTCAATTTGATGACGTATTCGTTGATGTCCAGCCCGGCATTGTCACGCAGCGTGACGGCAGGCACCACCATGCCCATGTCCTCGGCGAACTGCCGCCTCAGCATCACCACACGGTTGATAAAATTGCCGCCTTTGCTTTCGTCCACCAGGGGAATCAGGCTGTAGCCGACTTCCACCTCAATGGGTTCCACGGAAAGCAGGGAGTAAATATTGTCTGTGTTCTTGTAGAATTCCGTTTCGTTCACCGGCAATTCAGGTTCTATCACCGGGGTAAGCTCCGCCCTTTTCTTTTGCAGCCTTGATGCCAGTAAAATCAGAAGTCCGCCCACAGTCAAAAGAACGAGCACAGGAAAGCCGGGCAGAACCGACATTGCCATCAGCACGCCGCCGGTAATCATCAGCACAATAGGATAGGATACGATCTGCGTTTTGAGGTCCTCGCTCAGACTGTTGACAGACGCAGCGCGTGTCACCACCATGCCTGTTGCCGTAGAGATCAGCAGTGCCGGAATCTGCGATACCAGACCATCGCCCACCGTGGCTGTAATATAGGTGTTCAGCACATCGGTAAAGGATGCGCCTCCCTGCACCATGCCAATGATCACACCGCCGATACTATTAATGAACAAGATGAGAATGGAAACGATGGCATCGCCTTTGATAAATTTGGAAGCGCCATCCATGGATCCGTAAAAGTCGGCTTCCCGCTGTATTTTTTGACGCCGCATTTTGGCTGTCTCGTCATTGATGAGGCCGGCGTTCAGGTCTGCGTCGATGGCCATCTGCTTGCCAGGCATGGCGTCCAGGGTAAAACGGGCCGCCACTTCCGCCACACGTTCGGCACCTTTGGTGATAACGATAAACTGTACCACCACGATGATCAGGAAAATAATGAAGCCTACCACCGGGTTTCCGCCGATGACGTATTGGCCGAAGGTATGAATCACCTTGCCGGCATTGCCGCCATTCCCAAGAATCAGCCTGGTGGATGATACGTTCAGCGCCACACGCAAAAGCGTAGTAACCAGCAGCACCGAAGGGAACACCGAAAACTCCAGCGCTTCCTTGATGTACATGGCAATAAGCAGTATTGTCAGCGACAGTGCGATATTCACAATGAGCATCACGTCCAGCAACCCGGTGCTCAATGGAATAATCAGCAGAAAGATAACGCCGATCAAAAACAGGGTCAGCACATTGTCAAACA
>JAEZLW010000141.1 GCA_023415145.1 Bacillota bacterium
TCTGGTCTGCCCGGAATGGGAAAACCAGCGGCAGCAACACAATCGACGCGGCGAAGTATGCCCTGGGCGAGGGCCAATCCTTTGTGCCGGACGATATGGTGCGTTCCCAGCGGGATCCTCAAAGCCCTGCCTACAACCCCTATGCCATGGGCAGCACTGTGGATGAAGCGGCCCAGTATTTCCAGGTGGATGCTTTTGACTTGGATTGGCTGAAAAAGAACCGGCGCATCCTTTCTACGTGGAATGAGACTGCCATCCGGATGTACAACACGGTTATGCATGCGGAGCGTTTCACAAGGCAGGCGGAGGCGGAACTCAATGATTTGAACCAGGCTATCGATAAAAAGCTTGACCTGGCCGCCGCATCGGGCAGGGTGGACGCATCCGGCATCCTGCGGGATGCTTTTGTAAACTACCCCGCCCTGCGCCGCATGGATGAGGGGCGTTTGGCCGGTCAGCCGGCCCAAATGACAAGGGCCCTTCATTACCGGGCCGAGGATATCATAAGGGTGGTGGGAATAAAGGCTGAAATCATCAATAGGCGCATGGGCAGTACAAAGGACAGCCGGGATTTGGAAGATGCCGCCCAAAATGAAAAGGCGGCGGTTATCGCTGATCAGGGCAATGCGCTGCAAAGGGACATTGCACCCAGGAGCCTTACCGCGTCCAGGAGCCTGATTTGGGAGGATGGGCTGCTGGCGGCCACTCCCTATACTTTGAATAACGGTGTTGACTCTTACTCCACGGATGCTGCAAGTATGATAACCAGCGGTCCGGCATCCGGGGAAGCAGAAGCAGAAGAGCGGCTTACGCAGGCCGGGCAATATGGCGCTGCGGCCAAGGCCGGGTATCAAAAGCTGATGAGCACGCTTTTTCAGGGCGGTGAGGCATTTGCAAAGCAAGGCCTGTCCGCGCTTGCTTCTGTGGAGGGGGCCGTATCATCCGCCGCCAGGGTGATCATAAACGCTGCAAAGGGCGATCAGACAGGGGAGGAAGAGGATAACCAAACCCAGGAGGGATACGATCACATGGCGGAGAAGCTGCTGGGCATCAGCCCTGAGGCCGTGGGAAGCATCGCCTCGTTTGTCGGCGCGGCGGTAGGAATGAGTGCAGATGCACGAAAGGGCGCGGCGGGGCTTGTGTCTCTTTTGATGGAAACAGGCGCTGCAGCTCTTGGCACCGTCACAAAATATATGCTGGAAGGGGAGGAGAAACCCCTTTCATTTTTGCAAACCCTTTCCAGGCTTTTCATGCTTCGCAAGGCCGCCACCGGCGATAAGACGGATGGTGATGCGGTTGTCAAAAAGGCGCTGACAGAAGCTGTTTCCAGGCAAATGGAAGGTGCGCAGGTTCATACCGGCCATGGGGAATTTGACACCATTGCCACCGTCGCCGCACAAAGCGGGAACAGCATGGAAACGGTGCAAAAGCGCTGGGGCGATGCGGGTATCAACTATTTTGCCAACTTGATGGAAGCCGGCCGCAGCGATGTCGCGGCGGCTTTGCAAACCCTGCCCAGCTATGCAAGGGCCGTGGTCGTTGCCGAGCAGAACATGCGCACGGTTACGCTGTCGCCCGGCATGCTGATGGGCCAGCTCGCGGCGCTGAAGCAGGACAGCGAAGACCAGTACACCATGAAAAATGCTGAACGCCGCGCCAGGCTGCAGGCGGAAAATGGTCTGATGGGCCAGCGGATTGCCGGTGGAGCGTTGGATGGATTGATTCCATATCAGAAGACTGTGGAGGATGCCAAGGCAGAGCATGACAAAGATTTGTTGGCGCTGGATAAGGCCGGGAAAGCAGAGCAAACCGCGAGCAGTGCCCACGCTGCGGCCAGCGCCCTCTTTTTGAAAAACCCTGCCGATGCTTCCGCCATGGATGGGCTGAGTATGGCCATCGATCAGATGGTGGCGGCAGGAGAGAAATGGAAAACGGCGGAGCAGGCCGCGGCGGGCAGTCAAAAGGTACTGTCTTTCGCGCAGTTTAGGCTGGATACACAGAATCAGCAGGCCATGGGGACCCTTGCGGATGAGGTGAAGAAGGAGATTGATCAAAAAGTCAAGGATGCATTGGAGCAGTCCTTAAAGACAGGCGAGATCCCCCTGAATGTGAGCAATTTCATGGATAATGCGGAGAACAAGTCCTTAACCCTTGCGCCAGGCAATGAAAGCGGTATAATAAGGGAAGACGTGAAGTCTCTGGGAACCGGCGATGTAATGATGATACCGGGCATGGGGAATAAGCATTTCCGCGCGCTGGCCTCTGCGGAGGCGGGGACGGATGTGGGATTCAGTGACGAATATCTTGATGCACAGAAGTTAAGCGGACTATCATCCTCTTCCAGCGGAGGGGGCAAGGGACCTGAGTACGGACCGGATGACGATGTGGAAGTATACTGGAAAGATATTCAGCCGGCGCAAGCACTAACAAGTTATCCTATGCAAACACCATCCCCCACCACCATGCAGACGCCTCAACCGAACGGGGCTGGGGAAACTGAGAATGTCATCCCCCCCCCAACGAGTGGCGTGGGGCCGATTCCTATCATAACCCCTGATCCAAGCAGTTATCAGGAACCGAATTTTAATACACAGGCGACACAAGAGCCGCAAAAAGATACAATCAAAGGAGCTGGTTACACAGATGACCCAAATAAAGTCTATCAACAATGGGCGGAGCAATATTACCAAAAACATGGAATCATGCCAAAAATTACACTGCCATCTGCGGTAGCAGAAGGGTGGGAGCCCCGTATCAAGAAAATACGTTATGAGACGAAAACGATAAAGACGCATTCCCCTACTGATGTTGTGAAAGAGGTATGGGGTATGATAGGAGAAGGTACTAAGCTTGTAGGAAATGCGGCGGGCATTGCTGCCCAGGTTTTCACAGGGGCGCCAGCAGATAAAGTATCTGAGGTTGTTGACGGTGCGTTGTCGATTCTTACAAAGCCTCAATTTTTTGAAGGTGGCGCACAATTTCTTGATAAAGTTTGTAATACTGGTGGTACATTCGAAGACATGGTGGATGGCGTTGATCAGTTCTTTGCTGAGCATACGGGTGATTCATATGTTCAGCATACGCTGACAATATTTTGGGATGGTATACCAAGGCCTCAGAATGCTACCTATACTTATAATGTGTATGAAGGACAAAAGGTTGATAAGGATGTTTTTGCCGGCTTTACGAATGCACTATTCTTTGGCAAAGAACTCGGATGGGAATAATTTGATTTGGAGGGAATGTATCATGAAAAAAGTATTGCTTATTCTGTTGCTTGCTGTTCTCATGTTTCCAATGACCAATATGTCCCTGGCAGAGGAAAAAAAAGTAGCTGTGCCAGATTTCAGCCTGATATCCACCTTTACAAACGGAGAAGCAGATGAGGAACAGTTTTTCAGTTGTATGTGGGCAGGCATGCTTGTTCGGAAAAATGTTACGGTTGCAGGTTATTTGTCTGCGATTGATAGCATAGGCCTCAAGTATTTGAATCAGCAAAGACGTGTGTATAATGATGGAGCAATAGTGACTGACATTGAATTTTCTGATCTATTATTTTTGACCTTATATGGAGATCCGGTTCAAACGGCTGATATTATGTTGTATTTAGATCCTCGGGAAAAGAATTTGGGTGGTGCAAGAATACCGATAGATCTAGACAACAATTATCTGACGACTGTTCTTGGGAAAATTGAAAATTAGGGTGTGTAGTAGGCAATTAGCACCTCGCAGTTTGTTCTGTGGGGTGCGCTTTTTATTTTTGGCGAATAAGCTTTGGTATTGCCGCCGCCTAGACCGATCATGACATAAACCTGTTGGCGCTGAATGAGGCTGGGAAAACGAAGCAGACCGCGAACAGAAACCACGATGCAGCTAGCGCTCTTTTCTTGAAAAACCCTGCCGACCCTCCCGCCGTGGATGGGCTGAGTAAGGCCATCGATCGGATGGCAGCGGCAGGAGAGGGGTGGAAAACGGCGGAGCAGGTTGCGGCGGGCAGTCAAAAGGTACTGACATTCGCGCAGTTTAGGCTGGATACGCAGAATCAGCAGGCCATGGGGACCCTTATGGATGAGGTGAAGAGAGAGATAGAGCAAAAGCTAAAGGATGCAACGGAGCAGTCCATACGCACGGGCGAGATACCCCTAAATGTGAGCACTTTCATGGATGGTGCGCAGAACGAGCCCTTTACCCTTGCGCAGGGCAATGAAAGCGGTATAATAAGGGAAGACGGGAAGCCTCTGGGAACCGGCGTTGTAGCTACCCTACCTAAGGACAGTGATGTGGAAGTATACTGGAAAGATATTCAGCCGAAACAGGTCGCAACAACTTCTCCTATACAAGCATCATCCACCACCCCCACGCCGACGCCCCCACCGAACAGGGCTGGGGATACCGTGAATGCCATCCCCACACCAACGAGTGGCGTGGGGCCGATTCCAATCACAACCCCTGATCCAAGCAGTTATCAGGAACCGAATTTTTATACACAGGAGACACCAGAGCCGCAAAAAAATACAATCAAGGGAGCTGGTTATACAGATGACCCAAATAAAGTCTATCAACAATGGGCGGAACAATATTTCAAAAAGTATGGAATCATGCCAAAAATTATTCTGCCATCTGCAGCAGCAGAGGGGTGGTCGCCCCGTATCGAGAAAATACGTTATGAGACGAAAACAGTAAAGACGTATTCAGCTACAGATGTTGTGAAAGAGGTCTGGGGTATGATAGGAGAAGGTACTAAGCTTGTAGGAAATGCGGCGGGCATTGCCGCCCAGGTTTTCACAGGGGCGCCAGCAGACAAAGTGTCTGAGGTTGTTGACGGTGCGGTGTCGATTCTTACAAAACCTCAATTTTTTGAAGGTGGCGCAAAGTTTCTGGATAAGGTTTATAACACTGGTGGCACATTTGAAAATATAGTGGATGGCGTTGATCAGTTCTTTGATGATCATACCGGTGATTCATATGTTCAGCATACGCTGACCATCAAGTGGGCTGGGATTCCAACACCCCAGAACGGTGTCTATACGTATAATGTGTATGAAGGACAAAAGGTTGATAAGGATGTTGTTGCCGGCTTTGAAAATACGCTATTCTTTGGTACAGAACGCGGATGGTAAAATTTGATTGGAGGAATTGTATCATGAAAAAAGCGTTGCTCATTCTGTTGGTTGTTGCACTCATGGCCCCAATGACCAATATGTCCTTGGCAGAGGAAAAAAAAGTGAAAGTGCCAGATTTTAGCCTGATATCTACTTATACAAATGGAGAAACAAAAGAGGAACAGTTTTTCAGTTGTATGTGGGCAGGCATGCTCGTCCGGAAAAATGTTACGGTTGCTGGTTATTTGTCAGCGATTGACAGTGTAGGTCTCAAGAGTTTGAATCAGGAAAGACGTGTGTATAATGATGGAGCAATAGTGACTGTCATTGAATATTCTGAACAATTATTCTTGAATCTAAATGGAGATCCGGTTCAATCGGCAGAAATTCTATTGTATACAGATCCTCGGAAAAAGGACTTGGGTGGTGCAAGAATACCGATAGATCTAGACAATAATTATCTGACGATTGTTCTTGGGGAAATAGAAAATTAAGGAGTGTAGTAGGCAATTCGCGCCTCGCAGTTTGTTCTGTGAGGTGCGTTTTTTATTTTTGCCGAATATTTTGATATCGCCGCCGTCCTGACCGCTCATGACATAATTTATCGGCGCTGGATAAGGCCGGGAAAGCAGAGCAAATCGGGAACAGAAACCACGATGCGGCCAGCGCTCTCTTTTTGAAAAACCCTGCCGATTCTTCCGCCATGGATGGGTTGAGTACGGCCATCGATCAGATGGCAGCGGCGGCAGAGGGGTGGAAAGCGGCGAAGCAGGCTGCGGCGGGCAGTCAAAAGGAACTGACATTCGCGCAGTTTAGGCTGGATACACAGAATCAACAGGCAATGGCTAATCTTGCGGATGAGGTGAAGAAGGAGATTGATCAAAAGCTAAGCAATGTGGACCTTACCGCAGAATTTGAAGGCCTGATGCGGGAGAGAATGCCCGTTGGCGGTGTAAGCAAAGAAAAACAGGATGCTGCTTTTCAGTTCGTAAGGAAAATGACAGATCATTTCAAAACGTTAAATCC
>JAEZLW010000150.1 GCA_023415145.1 Bacillota bacterium
TGGGCTGAGTATGGCCATCGATCAGATGGTGGCGGCAGGAGAGAAATGGAAAACGGCGGAGCAGGCCGCGGCGGGCAGTCAAAAGGTACTGTCTTTCGCGCAGTTTAGGCTGGATACGCAGAATCAACAGGCAATGGCTAATCTTGCGGATGAGGTGAAGAAGGAGATTGATCAAAAAGTCAAGGATGCGGACCTTACCGCAGAATTTGAAGGCCTGATAAGGGAGAGAATGCCCGTTGGCGGTGTAAGCAAAGAAAAACAGGATGCTGCTTTTCAGTTCGTAAGGAAAATGACAGATCATTTCAAAACGTTAAATCCACAGGATCAGAGGACTTTGATTGACCTCACAAAAAAATACCGGGCCGGATCGGTAACAGAAGATGAGCTTAAAACGCTGAACATATTGAACCCCGATTTTGTGCTGGACCTTTCGATGCCCAAGCATTTAGCCATCAGTGCAACCCATGACGAAAAAGCAGAAAAAGAGATGGAGACTGTCAGCAAGTATCTTGCCCGCATTCAAAATGCAAAGTCGATATCAGAACTAAACGCCATCACCCAGGAAGTGTATGGTTTAAATCCGGCATCTGGCATCTCTTATCTTGCAGGCTTGCAGGCTTCTTACGAAAACCTCGGCGCTCAGGCGGAGAAGTGGCAGGCAGATATACTGGATGCTATTCAACAAAAGTATAGCGAATTTGCTGAAAACACAAAGCCGGATTCCATGGTGGAAGACAGTTTGACCTGGCAGCAATGGGATAACGGCCCCGTCTTGTCTACTGACACCTCGGGATACGGCGACTCCGCCGCTGGTGATCGAGGCCCGGCTGGCGGTATGAATGCTTTTGGCATTATCACTTCCACCCCAACGTTTGGTGATGATCTATATAAAAGCCAGTACGGGGGCCAGGCTTTCAGTTGGGATCATTTTGATGCGGTAAAGCAAATGGCAGAGGAGATTGGCGGGGAAAAAGCTGGCGACGCCATGCTGGAAACTTTGGAGGAAGGGCTGGCCGCCTACTTTAGAGGCAAGGAAGTAAAGAGCCAGGTTGCTATTGACTGGTTGGTCAGCTTTGGTTTCTTTACTGGCAATGAGAAGAGTGTTTTTGATGACGATGCTCATAACTCGTCGATGATGTTACTCGGCCAGGCTGGAAATCCTCAATCAAACAGCCTTATGTTACCGATGGATTCCTTTGTATGGACTTTTGACAGCCGAAAGGAACAGCCTTCTGATCCCGATAAGCCATTAAGGAATCGTCAACAGACTCAGATTGGACAAACCATATTTGATGCGCTGCAGCTGATTGACAGCGGCCCTTTTACCCAGGCTGACCAGAAATATATTGCGGAATTCATGATTGATATGTCCAGAGATTACGAAGACGCTAAGGGCGCTGATATGGACGCGTATTATGCTCAGAATCCCCAAAGGGCCGAAAAGTTTACCACCCTCAAAGCGCTGGCCGAACAGCGGGTTCAGGCAAGCTTTGAACGCGATAAACAACACATGGAAGAGTTGTATACAGCGGTTACCAGCGGGAAGGTTAAGGCTGAGCAGATTGCTGATATAAATGCTTTGATGTCCGTCGACATTAGTGATTTCGCGGCTTCGGATATGGATTACTTGCAAACAGATAATGACATATTCAATTTATGCATGGAAGGTGGTATTTTGGCAGGTGATGCAATCTCCACTATTGGAATGAACTCTTATAATCTGGATATGCACATTGCTTATGCTCTTGGCCTATCCATGGATGCGTATTACACGTACTATCCTGAACGAAAAATGAGTGGGCAGGAACGTTATGATTATGCAACTGTTATTTATAACGACATATACCAAAGACAATTAGGAAAGGCTCTGAGTGAATCAAAACCGCCCTACTATTCGGTATCGGAAAGAGATCTTGCGGATCTTATACGCCAGGAAGTAGATGACATATACTTTCCCAAGCCTGAACAGAATGAGGCGCAGGGTGGGCCAGGCATTGGGTTTTTCGTCGCTGCAGACATGGGCATAGAACACGGTGTGAATGCCCACATATTAAGCGTTGTCAATGCTGTCGACTTCTACTTTTTGATGCAGGATAAAGAAGAAACCAAAGCGAGTATTCGCGGAAGATTTGAAACGCCTCAGGAATACCGAAAGGCCTGCGAAGACGCTATTGCTGCCATGCATAACCCAGAAGAAAAAAAGATGTGGACAGAGCGCATGAACAGTGTACTCAATATTTTCGATTTGGGGCTTGAGCCTAGCAGCGTGCAGCTATCCAATTTCACCTACGACAAGCAGCAGTACATGGATTCTAAGGAAAATGAGGTGTATGAAAAGGGAACACGTGGTGACTATAGAACCTTCCAAGTTGTTTCCGGTGTTGCGGATATGGGCCTGACTGCGCTGGAAGTAGTAGGGCTTACCTCTTTGGCCGGGGGTGGCACCTTGGGAAAGGTATTTGGGAATTTCCTGGCTGAAAACCTGGTGGCAAGCGCGGATACGGGAATTTATGCATATGAAAAAGGCTCAAAAAATCTGAATGATGCCCGCTTGCTTTCTGTATCCAACGCAGTGGTCACAACGGGTATGGATTTGGGCTTGGATTATTTGTTTGATGCAAAGTTCCCCGACACCAAGCAGGGAAAAACGACAGAATCGCTGATTGAAATAGGAACGGAGCGTATACTGAGCAACAAATCCGGCTCTGCCTACAAATACCTGAATGAATTGATTGTAGGAACCAAGGCGCTCGGTGAGAAAGCTGTCAAGGAAGGTACCAAAAAGGCCATTTCAGAAACGATGGGTCAGTTTCACTTGTATATGGCTACCGGCGACTTCAGTCATTTTGATGGCGGCGCTATTGTGGAATCCTATATCAATAAGGCGGTTCTCTCTTCCATCACGTATCTTGGCGGCAGCTTCTTTGACGAGAATGGAAAGAAGGTCGATCTAAATACCAAACTGAATACAGGTGGCCGTTCCATGATAGTGATGCTCATATGCCATGCCCAGGGGGGCGATCCCGGAAGCAACCTGAATAAGGTGGTCAATGGGATCATCGACAAGAACCAGGAGCCTACTTTGGGGGCCCTGGCAGCCATGCTCAAAGCATTGGAAGAGGATGGGAAGAACCCGTAAGTAGAGGGTTTCCATCAAATAGCTGAAGCTGGGAATTGGGGGAAGGTTTGAAAAGACATGGTATAACACCTATACGGAAGCAATGCCTGCCGGTTACCGGCGGGCATTGCTTCCTGTCCATACGCAGTTTACAGGTGTTGCACAGGCTATTCTTATTTGCATTTTTTCTACCACTGGGTACACACACCAGACTCATGTGCGCATTTATTCTGCACACCCCTTATTTCCTTGCAATTCCTCTGCTAACCTCATATAATTTGATGGAAGCAATTTTGAAGATCGTTCCACTGTCACCAATCATCAACAAAATAGTATAAGGGAGAGGCATTCCATGAAAAGCATGCAACCCTATGGAAGACAAAGAAAGCTGCTGGCAAAACATGGCATGATGAGAACCGTTATCATGCTGCTGGCGTTCATATTGCCTTTGACATTCTCACCGCTGCCCATTGCCAAAGCGGAAAATCCAACCGCCATAACGCCCGACTACATCTGGGCTTACCAGGGTCAGGTGGCTTTTTTTGAATCGGGCAAGCGGATCGGCTTGATCCATAGGGACGGCACTATTCTTTGCAATGCCATTTTTGATGAAGTGGAGCCGTTTTACAACGGTTTTGCGTCGGTAGAGAAGGACGGTTTATGGGGGATGATCGACCTGACCGGGAAAATCATCTGCGAGCCTCAATGGGATCATGTTTTTTGGGCAAAGGAGGGATTGGTGGCAGTCAAAAAAGATTCGAAATGGGGTTTTATCAATACTTCTGGCAAATTGATCATTCCTACTGTATGGGATTATGCTCTAAGTTTTCACGAAGGTCTCGCGGTTGTGGAGAAGGGTGATGAGTGCGGCTTTATTGATCCGATGGGGAATGTTGTAATCGATATCATATATAACAATGTCTCAGGGTTTTCAGAAGGCCTTGCCTCTGTGGAAATGGGCAGCCAAAACGGTTATATTGATAGAAATGGAGAAATGCAAATAGTCACAGGCACGAAGGGCAACGATGGATTTGTCGAAGGTCTTGCCCTGGTCGAAGATGAAAACGGCTTCTGTGGCTTTATCAATAAAAGTGGAGAATATGTTATTAAACCGCAGTTTACTTCCGGTTGGAATTTTTTGCAAGGTCTTGCGGCGGTTCAGCGGGATGGCTCTTGGGTTTTTATTGACCATTCCGGTGCGGTAGTGCTGGATGGGCAATGGGATGACGCAAGCTTCTTTGGTGACGATAGGGCACCAGTTAAGAAAAATGGCCATTGGGGGTATATCGATCTGTCAGGAGAAGTCGTGGTGGATTATCAGTACGACTGGGGCTATCCTTTCAATAACGGGTATGCTATGGTGAGGAAGGGTTTTGAATTCGGGTATATCAATGGACAGGGTGAGTATGTCTGCGGGTTTAAAAATGAATAAATGCTTGACTAAAATTTGGAGCATCAGTTACATTACTCTATAATGACACAGTCTGCAGCCCTTGTGACACCTAGGGATACAAGCGGTCAGGACAAGCTGCCGCGCAGATACAGGCAGCGGAAGGAAAAGCCCGGCAGGTAACCAAGTATCGTGATACGGTTCAACCAAAAAAAGCGCAGGCAAATAACACGCCCGCGCTTTTTGATTCCGTTTCGCCGCTGTCAAAGAGCCTTTCGAAGATCATGGCGCTCTCCAAAGTGAATCCCAAGGAGGCCGGAAGGCTGCGTAAGATTGTTCAGGAATCAGCCAAGGATCCGGACAGCTCAATCTACCGTTCCTATGCCCGGCCCACCAACAAAGCTGCGCTGCAGGAGCTTTCAAGGCTTGGCATCGATACCGCCCATATCGATAGGGATTGGTTTGAAAAAAACGCCTGGCTTGGGCAGTATGCGCGCACAGACACATTCGGGCTGCCGGTACCCCCCAAACAGGGCAGCAGCAAGGAGGAGACGGCCGCCTATTACTACACCAGGCTGCTAAACGCCCAAGCGCTTACGCAGCGGGCGGAGGCGGAGCTTGATGGCCTGAAAAGGGAGATTGGCTACTGGGCAAACCGCAAGGACAGGAACTATTCCGACGGGGAAGTTTTGTCCCGCATCGACTGGAACAATTATCCGGCCTTATCCATGCTGCGCCGTGACCAGCAAAAAGGCCTGCCCACGGAGC
>JAEZLW010000154.1 GCA_023415145.1 Bacillota bacterium
GCGGTGAATAGCGGGAAGGGTGCTTTTTGAAAAAATCCCCCTTCCCGCACCCATCCCCAAAAACTTTTGTAATAATTATTAAATATAAGTAATCACAATTGTTTCAAAAGGCTAGGATAAAAAGTGCTGGTACAATCAGGCAGACTTAATATTCGCCTCATGGCATGATAATGCCCATACTCTATAAGAACCGAAAGAAAGAAAATATGACTATGCTTTCAGATAAATGCGCGCGCGCAGCGCGCCACTAATTGGGCGTTTGTGGGGCTCCGTAGCCGAAGCGCCGCCTGTGGCGGATGAAGCGAGGCGGAGGAGGCTGGCGAAACAAGAAGTACGAGCAGCAGCGAGTAATGCGCCGATTGAGCCAGATGGATAAGGGGGAGGATCAAGACTCCCCCGCCCCTTTCTGGTTCCCTTTCGGGACGAAAGAGAACAAACACCTCTGTCACAGGCCAGTTACTAGCAACTGGCCGAGGTAACGCCTTTTAACAATCGTCGTAATACACGCCAACTAGTTCAATCTATGCATTGCTCAATACCAAACGCCATATCCATCGCATAAGCCAGAAATCCCGCGCAGGTGGCAAAGGCTTCTCCGGTAGTACATTCCCCCGTCTCCTCATGAACGCTTTCACAGGCGATGCCATTGTCCATTTGGGTGCGCAGAAGATGCTCTTTCGCCGTATTTTCATGGCCGCACAGCAGGCTGTTGGCAATGGACAGCACCCAGGGGTGCGGCGCGTGGGCGCTGCCGATTTCAGCGATGGGCTTGCCCGCAAAGGAATAGCGGTAGTCAGGGTCGCGGATCATGGCGCAGGTATTCAAATAAACGGGGTCATCCGCCTTTAAGAAACCGTAAAAGCTTAAAAGCAGCAAGCTCCCCGGCGGCTCGTCGTACACATCATACTGTCCGTTCAAATCTGTAGACCAGCAGAAGAACCGCTTTCCATCCCGCTCCTTGACGCAATAGCGTAGGATTGCCTCCCGCACGCGCTCTGCCTGGTCTAGCAATTCCGGGCGGTAAAGGCGCTTGGAAAGGTCTGTGAGTATCCGCCACACCAGCACGTTGCCATAGGTGAGGTAGGGGTAGACGTGGGTATCATCCGTAGGCTGGAGGAAGGTTTCGTACAGTTCCAGCTCCGGATGCTTTTTTGTATCCAGAATGCGCAATATGTGCCGGATGCCGTCTTGTATATAACGTTCCGTCAAAAACGATTCGTCGCAGGTTTCCTGAAGTAATTTCTCCAGGGCAATCAATGGCGCACACAGCTCATCCAGCTCAAACCCCGGCTCCAGCACGGTGCCGTCAATGAACCGGCTGTGAATGCCCACGTTTCGTATCTGCTTGGTGAATACATACTTTAATATCTCTTTTGCGTATTCCCTGTCCGCCATCAGGATGGCCGGTAAGCTCCAAAGCAGGCTGTCCCTGTCCCAATAAGCGCAGGAGACGTAGTACCTGGGGCTGCGGGAGGTCATCAATACAAATTCCTCTGTGTCCAGTGTCCGACCGGAGGCGAAGAAGAAGCTGAAGAACATGTTGGTGTTCAGGATTTCCTTCAGCTTTTCATCTTGAAGATTTCTTTCCCGCCTTAAAAGCCAAAGGCATGTTTCACTTCGCATTTTGTCAAAGCCGCGGCGGTATAGCTCCTTGGCGCTGGTGGATGCGGCCACCTCCTCATACCCCAGTCCAAAAATGAAGTCCACAGTAGCTTCCTCGCCGGGAGCCAAAGTCCATTCCCTATTAAGGGTGAAACGGATGGAGCCGTCCGCCGCCTGCCCAAAGTGCTCCTTTACATCATCCTCAAAGATGGGCGCCCAGGCAAACAGCGGCAGCCCTGTGCGCATTTCCATCACAAAATGATGGTTCCAGTTGCTTTGAATGAGGTATGCCTGCCCGCCCACAGGCTTGGCCTCATTCACTTCATGCAGTGTCTGGGCCCAGAAGCCCATAAGCCCTGCTCCGCAACGGATGGAGCTTTGCCCATCATTGCAAAGCTTGAGCCTATAGAAAAAGGCACGTTCGTTCAAGGGGCAAAGCACTGTGCCTGTAACATTTAGCGTTCCGGCCTTAGCAAAAAAAGATGGTATCCAATAATGCTCCCGGCTCCAGCTTACGTCCTCCAGGGCAGTTTCCTGCCTGCTGATCGTGACGAAGGGCCGCAGAAGCGGAGCGCTTTCATCACCCTTCAGCTCCAGCATCCCTTTGGCACCCATGTGCAGAAAAGTCAAGCCTTCCACCGCCCCGTCACGCTCCCTCAGTGTGGGCAGGGAAAGGTACTCGTTGCCCGTTACCTGGTATTTTTCTATCATGTATTTCTCCCTTTACGCCTTCACGGAACCTTCGGAGAGACCGGAGACGACGAATTTCTTTTGAAAGGTTATGAACAGGATGAGGATCGGGATTTGCACCAGGATGGAAGCGGCGAAGATCCATTCCCACCTGGTGGCGTGCTGGCCTCGCAGCGTTTGTATCATCAACGGGAGGGTGATATACCGCTGCACACCACCCAATACGATCTTCGCGGTAAAGAAATCCTCCCAGGTGCCCTGAAAACAGAAGATGGCCAGCGTGCCGATGGCCGGCAGCGCCAGGGGAAGCAGCACCTTGAAAAAAGTGGTGAAGTGCCCGCCGCCGTCGATGCGCACAGATTCCTCCAATTCCTTGGGCAGTGATGCGAAATGCCCCCGCAAAAAGAAAGTGTTGCCGCATACGCCGGTGCCCACATACAAAAGAATCAGCCCCGCCCGGGTGCCCATCAGACCGTTTCCGCCATTCATCCATGGCAGGCTGATCCCCTGCAATACGAGCACCTGGGGAATGATGCTCAAGAATCCCGGAATCATCAGCGTGAAAAGATAGATTCGGAACAGCGCTTCTCTGCCGAAAAAGTCGATGCGGGCAAAACCGTAGGCGGACAGGGAGGAGATCAAGACCACAAAAACCATGGTGCAGGTGGTGATGATGATGCTGTTCAAGGCCGCCTGGGGCAGGTTCGATTGGGTGAGCACGTGTTCGTAGGCCGAAAAATTTATGCGGGAAGGAAGTATCTTGGGCGGATAAGGCAGCACGTAGCTGAACTCCTCAAAGGAGTTGGTGATCATGAACAGGTAGGGCAGCACGAAGACGGCGGCGCAGGAGATCAGCAGCAGCCAGAAAAGCACACGGGGCAGGCGGAACGAATGCATCAAGCCTTTCCCCCTTCCGTGCGGAATACCCGGTTGAGTATCAGCGTTGTCAGAAGCACCAGGGTTGCCGTGATCAGGCCGATGGCCGCACCCTGGCCAAACTCAAAGAGGTTGAAGGACTTGTCGTACAGCAGATACTGCAATACGGAGGTGGTGCCCCTGGGGTTGCCGCTGGTTAACAGCAGCACCTGCAAAAACACATTGAACGCGCCGATGAGCATGTTCACCATCACATAAAATGTGGTGTTTTTAAGCAGCGGCACAGTGATGTAGCGGAATTTTGCCACCGGCCCCGCGCCTTCTATCCCGGCGGCCTCGTACAGTTCCGAGGAGATGGTCTGCAGCCCTGCCAGGTAAATGATCATGGACCAGCCGATGTTCTTCCAGATGCCCATGATCCAGATGACCGTGTTGCCGGTCCAGGTCTTTTGCAGCCAGGGAACGTAATCCCCTGTGAGGTGGAACACATCCACCAGCAGGTAATTGACAAGGCCGCGCTGGCCGGAGTTGAACATATAGGCGAACACCATGCCCACAATGACCCAGCTTGTAATCACCGGCAGATAAAAGAAGGTGCGGAAGGCCATGCGGGCCCTGCGCAGGTTGTTGATCAAAACGGCGAACAACAGCCCGAAAAACAGGATAAAAGGCGTGGTGATGATGGCGTACAGGAAATTGTTGCGGATGGCGATGAAAAGCCGGCCCTGGGGCTCGGTAAGCAGGGCGATGAAATTGTCAAGACCTATAAAGGTCATGGTTCGCTGTACGATTTGATAATTGGAAAAGCTGATGCGTATGTTGAACAACATAGGATAAATAACGAATACGCACGCCAGAACAAGCCCCGGCAATACAAAGGGAGCCGCCGGGAGCAGGTTGTGAAGGCGCGTGCGCGTGAGGCGTCGTTGTTGCTTTTTTTGGATGCTTGCTATCAGGATGGGATGATGCATGTTTTCTCCCTCCTTGCGAGGGGGCGCTGCCCCTGGACCCCGCTAAAGGGATACATCCCTTTAGAATCCCACTTAGGGTCTGTCATGCCGAGTGCGTACCATGCCTGCATTTGTTAAGCAAGAAGAAGGATTTCGCACCTGCGGGTGCGACCAGGGCTTTCCGATCGCCCTGGACCTTCGGATGCCATCTTGCAACCAATACGGTAGTCATAATCCCATTTTGCCTGCGGCATAATATGCCGCAGGCATGTATGTGGTTTCCAAAGGGGCTGCATTCCATCTGGCTCAATCGTCGCATTGCTTCGCTAACGCTCGCAACCCCGGCGGCTCAATCGTCGCACCGCTTCGCTCCCGCTTGCGCTGCTCGTTTCGCTCGCTTCCTCCGCTTCACTTCATCCGCCACTGACGGCGCTCAGCTTCGGAACCCGTTTCGCCAGCCTCCTTCATCCCGCCCATATCCGCCACTGGCGGGGCCGGGATTTCGGAGCCTTTGGCGGGGTGTAGGGGCAGAGCTCCCTACTTGACCAACTCCGCGTCGATCAAAGCGGCGGTATCGGTGAGTGTCTGCTGGATATCGGCGCCTTCCAGGAAGATCATGTTCATGGCGTCGCTCCAGTACTGGCCCACGGTGGAGGCCTGGGGGGTGGGGATGCGGCTTTGCGCGGTTTCAAGCTGCTTCATGTAGACGCTCCACTTGGGATCAGCCTTGACCTGGTCGGATTCCACACAGGATTTGAGGGTGGGGATGACACCCACGGTGAGAAGCTTCAACTGCACTTCCTCGGTGAGCATGAACTTTGCAAATTCCCAGGCAGCTGCCTGCTTCTGGCTGCCATTGAAAAGAACAATGTTCTCGCCGCCCACCACGGAGGCGGTGCGTCCTTCATAGGTGGGGATGGTGGCCGGCATGATCTTGTTGTCCGCATTAAAGGGGTACCAGGGGCCTTCAAAGAACATGGCGTACAGGCTGTTGATGCCATCCCATGCATCGGGGGTACCGTCCACATCCCGGATGGTGAACACGCCCTGGTCATGCAACTCCGTAAGTTTCACAACAGCCTTCACGCTCTGCTCGCTGTCCATATAACCAGAGGCTTTGGTGAAGCTCTCGTCCGTGAGCACGCCGCCAAAGAGCCAGAAATAGGGGTACATGTCCCAGTCGCCAACGCCGGAAACATTGATGGTGAAAGTGCCGGGCTTCTTTTCCAGGCTGGCGGCAATGAACTCTTCCATGGTGGCCGGCGGCTCTGTGAATCCCAGCTCGGCCATGATGTTCATGTTCATCACGGCGGCCTTGCAGTTGGTGTTCAGGGGCAGGCCGTAGTACTGGCCATTATACAGGCTGGTGGACAGGGGGCCTTCCAGCACGGCGTCCTTGAGGGCGGCAAAGCCTTCCATTTCATCCAGGGGCACGATGCCGCCCAGCTTGGCGTAGGCGCTGGTTTGCACGATGTCCACACGGGCCACATCCGGCACGTTGCCGGTGCCGAAGGCGGCTACCAGCATTTGATTGAACTGGCCGCCATCCTGGCGTACGGCCTCAACCTCGATGCCGGGGTTTGCGGCTTCAAACAGGGGAATGATGTCGTTTTCCAGAATGGGCGTTTCCGCGTCGCCGTAGGTGTGCCAGAAGACGATTTTCGTTTTTCCTTCCGCCATTGCGGATGCGAAGGTCAACACCATGGTCAAGACCAGCAAAAGACTGACAAGCTTTTTCATGGAAAATCTCCTTTCTATTACTCATGCGCTATACGCATAAATACCATGTCCCAGTAGATAAGCGAGGGTACCGTGAAGGTGATGTACGAGCCTTTTTCATCCGAGCCTGTCTCAAAGGCCAGCTCCTGGGGGGCGATATCTTCCCTGTCTGGGGAGGCCATGAATACCGCCGCCACATTGGATTCCGTATAATAACGAACCGGAATGGCACCTTGGGGTGTAGGTTCGTGCTTGGTCTGATTTTCGTCCCGCCACAGGTTGTCGGTTCCGGTGAGGTTGATCAGGTGCAGCACCTCATAGCCTTCTTTTGCCATGGCAAAAGCCCATACCGCGTCCCCTGCGCCGGTGGAGGATTGGCGTACGCCGTTAAGCTGGATGCTGCGCGTAACCAGCATCGGCCCGCCCCGCAGGAGGTTTTCATAGGCGGTGATGAATTCATACATCCGTCGTACCTTTTCCTGAAGCGCTTCCCCCATTTTCTTTGCGCTGTCGCCGGGGAAGTATTCGTTGGAGAGCATGTTGTCACCGTTGCCAAGCTCAATGCGTGCGCCGCCGGAGGCAAACACCACCGCATCCATCAACAGCACCGCGGCGGGACTGAAATACTCTCCCGGCGCTTTGTAATTGATGTAGCCGGCCACCACCAGGGATTTACCGCCGCTTTCCCTGGCCGCCGCGAAGATTTCCTGCTGGAGGGCGTTGTAGGTGTCGTAGTGCTGCCCCCAGCGGCCTTTTTCCCATGGCCAGAATTCTGCGTACAGTACATCCACATGGCTTACGTTGACTTTTTCGATGCCCTGCGCCCCCACGGGGTTGAAATCCAGGTATTTGCTGCCCAAGGCTTCCTTGGCCTTGTTTAGGAAGATGGTGTAGCCATCCTTGACAAAACGGATGGACTTTCCATTTTCGTCTTGGCCCAGATCGTTTCCCTCCGGCGTCTGCATCCTGCCATATTCGCCGATGGTATCCCCGTGCCAGCCGTCAAACCCCAAAGCATCCAATGCTTCCTTTTCCACGCGGAAGATGTATGTCTGCCATTCCTCATTGAGGATGTTGAAAAATTGCAAAATGCCCGTACTGCCCCGGCTTTCACTCATTACACAAGTGAAATCCTCGCCGTTTTCCTTGACAAGGCGCCATGCCGGATCAATGCCCGTTCCATCCCGAAGGTAGGTTTTGTTTGCGCCATAGATCATGTTGTAGGCCATGTTTACCATTCCCTTATCCCGGGCGGTGGCAATATACCTTTTGATCACGTCTCCATAGATCCAGCGGCCGGACCAATCCTGCCATTTTTCGGTGTCCTTGAAAAGGGGGATGTGGTGGCGGTACTGCCAGTCGTAATACTGCAAACCATTGATGTGGTATTTGACAAGCGCCGCAATCTTTTCTTCCGCCGGGGCATCTTTGGTGAAATCCCACAGATAACCATAGCGGGGAAATTTGACCCAGGTGGAGGACACATCCACCGCCACCTGACCCATACCGACGCATGCGCCTCTCTCATCCAGCAGGGATGCCTGAAGCAGATACCCCATGTAGTCCGTTTCCGGCGGCTGCCAATCGAAGGAGAGTACTGTTTCGTTTCCATCCAAGGCAAAGGGAATGGTCAGGGACGGATGTATCAATTCATCCAGGTGCCAAACTGTTAATACAAGCGTTCCCGATACTGCCCGGCTCGGCTGCAGTTGAATGGTTGCCCGCACCAAATCCCCCGGGGCATACCGGGCTTTGTCCGTATAAAAATCCGTGATGTGCACCGCCTCTTTCCCTGCCGCGCAAGATGGAGAAGCAAAGGCTGCAAGCATCCACAGCGCTGCTGCCAGACAGATGCATTTCCTGCCCATGCCACACCCCTCCGGTCCGGAACACCCGCTCCGGATCATGATTTTGTTCTGCGCGTAACAAACAATTCTTTCACAAAAAATATAGCATAACCTATTGCTTGCCGCAATATGTTATGCGCATAACAAACAAAATATATTATTTTGAACTGTGCTGATTGTTGATTTGTACCAAAGAGGTCAGACGGGGGTCAGATTGCGCACCGTTCCCCCCTTGACAAGGCGCACGGGGAGGGTCACTTCCATGGGCGGCTCCGCCTTCTTTTCCAGTATGTCCAGAAGCATTTTTACAGCATGCTCCGCCTTGCGGGCCACGCTTTGGTGAATGGTGGTGAGGCGGGGCCGCAGGATATGGGCCAGCATGTTGTCGTCAAAGCCGGTAATGGAGATATCATAAGGGACGCTCACGCCCGAATCCACTAAAAAGTTCACAGCCTCCGCCGCGTAGTAATCGGAGGTGAACACCCAGGCGGTGTCCTTTTTGCCCACGCGGAGAAGCATTTTTTGAAAATCCTCCCGGCGGAGCTTGCGGTCTTTGGATATTTGAATGTAGGAGTCCTCCCCCCATGGGATGTTATGGCACTCCAAGGCATGCCGGTGGCCGTTAAGACGGTGGGCGTCCACACCGTAAAGCACCGGCTGGTCCCCCACATAAGCAATGCGCCGGTGGCCGTTTTTGATAAGGTGCTCGGCCATGAGTTGGCCGCCTGCAAAATCATCAAGGCCCACGTTGCTGTATTTCTCGCCCTCGTCAAAATAACAGTCGATGAATACCACAGGCCGCTGGGCGATTTTCATTAGCGCCCGGCACTGGTCCGCCTGCAGGCCCATGACAATCAGGCCAATGGTGTTCCAGGTCTGGGCAATGTGGTTGATCTCCTGGGCATTTTGGGCAGCGTAGAGCATGGTGAAAAAGCGGCGGGTACGTATCTCATTTTCCAGCGAGCCGATGAGTTCGCTCACAAACGGGTCCTGCAGCGCCAGCTTCTCCTCCCGGTTGGGGTAGTTGGTGATGACACCGATGATCTCCGAATCGCCCTTGGCCAGCATCCTGGCACCCATGTTGGGGATGTAATGGTACTCCTCCAGCTTTTTCAGGATACGCTGGGCCATTTCAGGGGACATCTTGTTCAGATGCCCGTGGATGACATTGGATACCGTAGCGGTGCTCACGTTCAGGCTTTTTGCTATTTCCTTGATGGTGATCATGTCGTCATCCCCTTTTGATGGTTACAGCCGCCACGCAAAGGCTGACGCTTCTCGCGCCGGATTGGCACAGTGCCTTTGCACAAGCCCTGGCGGTCGCACCGGTGGTGCACACGTCGTCCACCAGCAAAAGCCGCAGCCCCCTTACCTTTTCACTGGTTGCAAAGGCATCCTCCATGTTTTTGATCCGTCGCTCCTTTGCAAGCTTCGCCTGCTGATTCGTCTGGCGAAGCCGCATCAGTGCCGGAAGAACAGGGATGTTTTTTTGTTCCCCCACCGCCTGCGCCAGCAGCTCCGCCTGATTGAAGCCCCGCTCGATGCGCCTGCCCGGATGCAGCGGCACAGGCACCAATGCATCAAAATCCGCCCCGCCAAGGCAGGCTGCCATCTCGAAGCCGAGCACCTTTGACGCGTCCCTGACAAGCTCGTATTTCAGACAGTGGATCAGTTCCCTGGCCGCACCCTCGTATGGATAAGGCGCATATACATTTTCCGCGCCCTCCACATAAAAGAATATCTCCCGCAGTCTTAAGGACGCCAGCGCTTCCCGACAAGGCTTGCAAAGATGGTCACCCAACCCGTCAAGGCGCGGATGGCCGCAGCAATAGCAGCGGGCATAGGGCGGGTAGAATACGTTCAGGAGACCCATCCCGCCCACTCCTTCAACTGGCGGCCAAGCGTGGTGTAGCGCTTGGCGATGTGGTTGTTGCGCACCATGGCCTCAATGACCTCCTCCCGCCCCACCAGCACCACCAATTGCCTGGCCCTTGTAATGGCGGTATAAAGCAGGTTACGGGTTAGCAGCATGGGCGGCCCGCCTACTACGGGCATGACCACCACAGGAAACTCGCTGCCCTGGCTTTTGTGCACCGACAGGCAATAGGCCAGCTCAAGCGCTTCCCGCTGCTGCTCTTCGTAATCCACCAGCCTGTCCTCGTCAAAGCGCACGGTCATGGTCCGCTCCTCCGGGTCGATGGCTTCTATAAAGCCCACGTCCCCGTTGAAGATGCCCTGGCCCTCCTCCCAGGTGACGCCATTGTATTTCCGCCACTCGATCTGATAATCGTTCTTCGTTTGCATCACCTTGTCGCCCACCCGAAACAACATGTCGCCAAATACAATGGAGGGCTTGCCCATTTGCGGGGGATTCAAAGCTTCCTGCAGCATGCGGTTTATTGCCCACACGCCGCACTCGCCTTTTTTGGTGGGGGACAATACCTGAATCTGCCTGACGGAGCCTGACAGCCTGTCGTTTTCATCCATCTTTAAAAAGGAAGGCAGGCGTTGGGTACAAAGGGAAACGATGGTCTGCGCCGCATCGCTCAGTACCGTCTTCTTTTCCAGGAACATATCCGTAACCCGGCCATTCAAAACAGGCATCTCCCCCCCGTTGATGCGGTGGGCGTTCAAAACGATCATGCTGTTTTCATCCTGGCGGAATATCTGCGTCAGCCTTACGCTTGGAATGGCCTCGCTTTTTAAGATATCGCCCAGCACGTTCCCCGGCCCTACGGGCGGCAATTGATCCGCATCGCCTACCAATATGAGCCTGGCGCCCGGCGTAATGGCCCGAAGCAGGCTTCGCATCAGCAGGACATCCACCATGGACATCTCATCCACAATGATGCAGTTGGCCTCCAGGGGATTGTCCTGGCAGCGGGAAAAGCTGCCCTCGTCACCGCCATACTCCAGCATGCGGTGGATGGTCTTGGCCTCCATCCCGGTAGCTTCTGTCATGCGCTTGGCCGCCCGGCCGGAAGGGGCACATAGCAGCACCTCCCCCTCTATGGAGAGAATGCGGATGATGCAGTTGATGATGGTGGTCTTGCCCGTGCCGGGGCCGCCGGTGATCACCAGTACGCCTTCATCCACCGCCGCCTGCACCGCTTTGCGCTGCAAGGGGCTGAAGCTGACGTTCTTCTCTTTCTCGAACCGCCGTATGGCTTCCTCCGCCATTTGACTTTTGCGGTAGGGCAGTGCGGCCATCAATTCGTGCAGCCGCTGGGCCACCTCCCGCTCAGCATTGAAATACTGTGGCAGATAAATCCCCTGTTCTTCCTCCTCTGTGGGCGAAGTGATCATCTCCCGGCGAATTAAAAGCTCCGCCAGAGCACCTGTGACCAAATCCTCATTCACCCGAAGAAGCTTGACGGTGCGGCCAACCAGCTCCGCCCTGGGCAGATACACATGACCGCCGGTGGAAGCGGCATCCTGGAGCACATACTTCAAAGCGCACTTCACCCGGTGGGGCGAGTCAATCGCCATGCCCATCGACAGCGCGATGCGGTCCGCGGTAAGAAACCCGACGCCTTCTATATCCTCCACCAGGCGGTAGGGGTTCTCCCTGATCACCGCCTGCACCTGATCGCCATACAGCCGGCTGATCTTTACCGCCAATGTGGCACTGACGCCGTAGCTTTGCAAAAACACCATGGCCTGCCGGGCGTACATCTGCTCGTGAAAGCTTTTGGCAATCTGCGCCGCCCGCTTGGCACCCACCTTGGGTACATCCGCAAGCCGCTCGGGGTGCTCGCTTAAGACATCCAGCGTATCCTTGCCGAAATACGCCACCAGCAGCTTGGCTGTGGCCGGCCCGACACCCTTGATGAGCCCCGAACCCAGATACCGCTCAATGCCCAGCAGCGTGGTGGGCTTTACGATCTCGCACCCGTCGGCCTTCCACTGCCGGCCGTATTGGGGGTGCTCCACCCAGCCGCCGGACAATATGATCTGCTCCCCGGAGGATAATTCCGGCAGCGCGCCCACCACCGTCACCTTATCCCTGCCGGTGCGGACCTGCATGACCGTATAGCCGTTCTCCGCATTGCGGTAGGTGATGTCCGATACCGTCGCCTCCATCTGCTCCACAGACCCGCCCCGCTTCCAAAGCTTTCTATTTTATTGATTATACCACAGGCATAAAGGCTTGACAAAACATTGCCCCACCGCTACAATAATTACGACAAATGTGGAAAGGGTAAGGTTTCACGCATGCGCAAATAACCGTTGTCAACACATTGCCGCTCCTTATGGAGCCTTGTTTTGCATCGGTATAATCGCGCACGTAAAGCATACGCCCTTTTTGTTTTGGAGTATTTTTGCTTGCGCCTTCCGATGCTGATATGCCGGGAGGTTTTTTGATGTCCTTTTGTTATGTAAGTGCAACCCAACTGGAAAAACACATCGGGCAGCGCAGGCTGTTTTCCATTCCGCTTTTGCAGATTTATCAAGGAGACCGGATCGGGCTCATTGGGCGCAACGGCGCGGGAAAATCCACACTGCTGTCCCTATTGTGCGGGGAATCTGATCCGGACGGGGGAATCATCAAACGGGAGGTCCCCATCCATCTGGTGCATCAATTCGGCGCACCGGATCAAGAAGCGGAGGCGCAAGCCCTGAAGGAGTTCCGCGTCTTGGATGCTGCAAAGCGCGTTTCACGCAGCGGCGGGGAGGCAACCAGGCTGCGTCTGGCCCAAACGGACATCACAAGAATCAAGCTGCTTTTTTGTGATGAGCCTACCGCCAACCTGGATTCAGAAGGGCGAACGCTGCTACAAAAGAAGCTGGAGCAGTGTGACACCTTCGTGCTGGTGAGCCATGACCGGGAGCTTTTAAACGGCCTGTGCAACTGCATCTGGCATCTCAATGAGGAAACGGTCACCGCCTATCCAGGCAACTATGATGATTTTTTGCGCATTCAGGAAACGGAAAAGGCGCAAAAGGCCAGGGATTATGAGCGGTACATTTCGGAAAAGACGCACCTTCAGGAAGCGCTGAATACCACGGCCCGCAAGGCATCCAAAATGAAGGGCCCACCCAAGCGAATGGGAAACAGCGAAGCCAGGCTGCACAAGCGCGATAACAAATCCCAGGAAAAGCTGCACAATGCCAAAAACGCCCTCAAAACCAGGCTGGAAAAGCTTCAAATGGTGGAACGCCCCCGGGACGAGACCGCCATTCACCTGGATTTTTCCCTGACCGACCCGCCACAAAGCCGCACCGTGCTCCGGGCGGAACATGTATCCTTCGGCTATGACAAGCCTTTGTTTTGGGACGCTTCCTTTGAGTTGCCCCTGGGGAGCAAAACAGCGCTTGTAGGCCCCAACGGCGCGGGCAAGTCCACCCTTCTGCGGCTGATCCGGGAAGGGGCAGAGGGCATCCGCAAGACGCCCAAGGCTACGCTTGGCATATTCGGCCAGGAGTTTGAGACGCTGGATATGGAAAAAACCGTGCTTGCCAATGCCCTCAAGCACAGCATTCAAAGCGAAACGGTGGTCCGGACGGTACTTCATCGCCTTTTGTTCTCCCGTGATGAGATGAACAAGCCTGCTTCCGTCCTTTCGGGCGGCGAGCGGGTGAAGCTGGCCTTTGCCCAGCTTTTTGCAGGTCCAGCCAACGTGCTTTTGCTGGATGAGCCTACCAATTACCTGGACATCCTTTCCCTGTCGGTGCTGGAGACCATGCTCCGGGAGTACGAAGGCACGGTGCTGTTCGTATCCCACGACCAGGCCTTCGTTTCGGCGGTGGCGCAAAGGCTGCTTATCTTGGAAAACGGAAAGCTTCAAACCTTCGAGGGAACGCTTCAAAACTACCACCAAAGGCACACCGTCCAGTCAAACACGGCCTTTGACCGCACCCGGCTGCAAATGCGCCTGTCGCAGCTTTGCGACAGCATCGGCCATGCGACCCCCATGGAAAAGGAACGGCTGGAAGAAGAATATGCCGCCTGCCTCAGGGAGTACCGGGCGTTGGGGGAAACGTGATGATAAGCGGGGAGAGAACCTTTTGAAAAGGCTTCCCCCCCTATCCGCACGCTCAATCGTCGCACTGCTTCGCTGCCGCTCGCATT
>JAEZLW010000018.1 GCA_023415145.1 Bacillota bacterium
TCGCCATCCGTCCGTCGAGCCGGCGTAAGGTTTAGGCGAGATGAGCGAGGGGAGGGATAACAGTGTCCGAGGTACGTATCCGCGAGAATGAATCCCTGGAAAGCGCATTGAAGCGGTTCAAGCGTCAGTGCGCCCGCGCAGGCGTTCTGGCAGAAGTTCGCAAGCGCGAGCATTATGAAAAGCCCAGCGTAAAGCGCAAGAAAAAAGCAGAGGCTGCACGTAAGCGCAAGTACTGATTTTTCATGCCTGACCCTTTCCCCTTGGGGAAAGGGTCTTTTTTCGCATTGATATCAACATTCACTTGTAAGGCTGTAAGGAGCGCGTAAATTATCTTGGGAAGGCATTGCATGCAACCATTCTTTTTGGTATAATCTACTCAGAGCTGTTTGAAAAGAGGCTTCCATGGAGTACGCCTTCCTTTTGTGGCCCCATGCCAATACAAGATATGTAGCATCCCTGCGAAAACTGGCCTATCTGGAATTGTTTTGCATGCTTACTGCATGCAACATTCAGGCTGAGATTTCATGGAAAGAGCTGGGTGGTGCTCCCTGGCTTCACGTTTCTTGTACCTCTCTTTCTTCCTCTGCTCTGCGCTTGATTTCCGGCCATTCCTCCCTTTATATGGGCGCTGTGTTGGAAAACGGGCTTCTTCGTCCGCTTGACTACAAGACACCTGATTATTTGCCCCCGGATATGGCCGAAGTACTCAAATACAAGGGAAAGACAAATGCCGCGTTCACTGGGCTGATGCTCAATTGTGCCCTGTGTGCCAGCGCGTATGGAATGTCCCAAGAGCCGCTTATCGTCATGGATCCCATGTGCGGAAAAGCCACCTCCCTGTTTTGCGCACTTGGGCGCGGGCACAACGCCATCGGTGTGGAAGTTAACGGGAAGGATGTTCAGGAGGCAGGCGGCTTCATCAGCCGTTATCTGCAACTGAACCGCATCAAACACAAGGCAAGCCAGGGAAGCCTGACTTTGCCCGGCGGGAAAAGTGCCCCTTATACCACCTGGCTTTTTGCCGACACCAATGAACATTATCAGGCGGGTGAAACGCATTCCCTGAAGCTGATCCAAGGGGATACGGTCTATTGCCCGGCTATGCTAAAGAAGCAAAGCGTACATTTGATGATCGCCGACCTGCCCTACGGCGTACAGCACGCGCCAAGGCAGGATCAGCGTGTGGATGGTTTTCTGTCACTGCTGAAAAAAGCGCTGCCCGGCTGGTATCAGGTACTTGTGCCCGGCGGAGCCATTGCCCTTTCCTTCAACACGTATACCCTGAAAAAGGCAGATCTGACAAGGGAAATGAAAAATACCGGATTTGATGTATTAAGTGATGCCCCATATGATGATTTTGAACACTGGGTGGAACAAGCCGTACAGCGAGACCTGGTAGTTGCCATCAAGCAATAACGTATTTTCATGCATAAAACGCATGTATCCCGCATAGCGTATTTACATGCATATCTTTGCCCGCTTTCGCCCTTACACGCCATATTTGAGGAGGACACATTGCCAATGCTGGATCTTCAATCCATGACCGTTCTGTCCCTTAGAAAACTTGCCCGGGAAAAAGGTATAAAACTCAGCGCCGGCCTTGACAAAGAAGGCATCGTGGCGCGCATTGCCGCAGCTCTTTTGGATACTTCTGATACGCCTGTACAACCGGCTGAGCCAACACCTTCGCAGGAAGAAGCAGCAACGCACAAGGAAGATTCTGAATCCACTGTAAAAGCGGAAGAGGTTACAATCATGGGCGAGGATGAAGAAGCGGCACCTGCCCCGTCATCCCCTGCCGCCGTCCAGGAAAAGCCTCAAGACAGTCTGCAGTATAAGCCCGCATGGACCAATCCCCAATACAGCCGCCCCTCTACGGGGCCGGTGTACTCCACCAAGCCTGCGTGGCAGGCCCGGTCCATCACGCCCTCATCCCGTCCTGCGCCTGCCATGCGCCAGGAAACAGTAAGGCCGGCCCCTCCGCCCCGCCCGGCGGGCTATGCGCCGCGCTTTGGCCCGGATGCCCCCGATACAAGCGAGCCAGCGGCTACGGTACCCAGCCGCTTTGGTCCAACCTCTCCTGCCGCACCCGTCCGCAGGGAAGCTCAAGAGCTGGAGCAGGATACCTTCCGCCCAGCAATTAGGCAGGAAACGTACCGCACCGCCAGCCAGGATACGCCTTATGTACGTCCAGCACAAAGGAGCGAAGCGCCGCGGCCCGCCTACCGTCAGGATACCTATCGGGAGGATAACTACCGTCAGGAAGGATTCCGCAGCGACGCGGCCCCAGCCGATGCCTACAGGCAGGAGCCTGTTTCCCGCGACGCCTACCGCCAGGAGCCTTACAGGCAGGATAATTTCCGGCATGATAACTTCCGGCAGGAGCCTTTCCGCGCTGAATCCTTCCGTCCGGAATCTTTCCGCCAGGAAACCTATTTCCGTCCCCGGCGGGATACGAGCTATTATAACCGGGAACTGGGCACCTCCAACCCAGCCGTGCCGGAAATGCTGGCAACCGGGGAGTGCGGCGACGGCAGCGGCATTCTGGAAATCCATCCGGAAGGATACGGCTTCCTGCGGGCGGAAAACTTCCTCCCCGGCAACAAGGATGTCTACGTTTCCATTGCACAGATCCGCCGCTTCGGCCTGCGCACCGGCGATCACATCACCGGGAAGACGCGGCCACAGCGGGAAGGCGACAAATACAGCGCGCTTTTGTACATTACCGATGTCAACGGCATCCATCCCGATGAACTTCGGGACCGGGTTTCCTTTGATGATTTGACGCCCATTTATCCCAGCAAGCGCATCACGCTGGAGAACAGCGCCAACAACTCCGACCTGGCCATCCGCCTGGTGGATTTGATCGCCCCCATCGGATTTGGCCAGAGGGCGTTGATCGTGGCCCCGCCCAAAGCCGGCAAGACCACCATATTGAGCAAAATCGCCAACGGCATTACCCGTAATTATCCAGATGTTCATGTGATGGTATTGTTGGTGGACGAGAGGCCCGAGGAAGTAACCGATCTTCGGGAGTCCATCCAGGGCGAAGTGCTGGCCTCTACTTTTGATGAGATGCCGGAAAACCATGTGCGCCTGGCGGAAATGGTTCTGGAGCGGGCGCAGCGGCTGGTGGAGCAGAAAAAAGACGTCGTTGTGCTTATGGACAGCATCACGCGTTTGAGTCGTGCCTACAACGCCGTTGCTCCGCAAACGGGCCGGGCCATGTCCGGCGGTCTGGCACCGGGCGTATTGCACAAGCCCAAGCGGTTTTTCGGCGCAGCCAGGAACATACGCGAAGGCGGAAGTCTTACGGTGATAGCCACCGCACTGGTGGAAACGGGTTCCCGGATGGACGATATCATCTTTGAGGAATTCAAGGGCACCGGTAACATGGAGCTGGTGCTGGACCGGGAGCTTTCCGAAAAGCGGGTCTTCCCCGCCGTGAACCTGCAAAAGAGCGGCACAAGGCGCGAGGAACTGCTTCTTAGCCAAAAGGAGCTGGACGGCATCCGCTCCATCCGCGGCGTATTGTCCTCTGCCAACGCCAAGGATGCCACGGAGCAGCTTTTGTCCATGATGGAAAAAACAAAATGCAATGCCGACCTGTTCGCCCGTCTCCAGGATTGGATTACGATGTGGGAAAAGAGTGGGTTTGTGCTACAGCGCTAACGCTTTCTAAAAAATGACTTTGTCGTTTTTTTGAGTCTCACTTTTCATCTGCAATCCCTCGCACCCTCCATCGCTTCGCTCGGCTGGTGCTCCGTCATGAAGTGTTAAAAACACTTCATGACTACAGGTTCGGGGATATAATCCCCTCACCCTGGGATGTGCGGTCGATGAAAAGTGTAAGGAAAGCTTGCTTCGCAAGCGACCCGCGCATCTGGCAAAGCCGGGTGACACGATTACAAACGAGGGGGAACTGCGGTTCCCCCTCGTTGCTCCCCCGGAGAAGAGAACAAAATTAATTTGAATTTCTATTTGCCAAAAAGTCAAAGAGAATTCTTCCGAAATTGGCAAAGCAGTGCTTGCAAATACTGCGCAACTATGATAAAATCAATTCTGCGGCCATAAAAGGCCAAGAAGCGCATGCGCAAAAGAGGTGAAAACATGAAAGATAAAGTACATCCCAAGTATGGGACAGCCACCGTTCGCTGCGTGTGCGGTGAAACGTTCGAAACCGGCTCCGTGAAAAAGGAGCTGAAGGTGGAAATCTGCTCCAAGTGCCATCCCTTCTACACCGGCAAGCAGAAGCTGGTGGACACCGGCGGGCGCGTGGACCGTTTCAAGAAGCGTTTCGGAATGTAATCCATCGTCCAATAAAGAAGCAGAACGGCATGCCGCACTGCTTCTTTTTTCATTCTCTCCCAGAATCCACCGGCAGGGATAAGTACAGGCCATGTCGAATGATTGTATATTGCCTGTGTTCGTATCAGGCGGAAAGAGGATTGATTTTATGCATAATTCTCCCGCACAAAAGCGCGTGGATATCGGCGGCCAGGCCGTTATGGAAGGCGTTATGATGAAGGGGCCCGAGGCTATCGCCGTGGCAGTACGCCGCCCCAACGGAACGATTGTTGTCAAGCGTGACACCTATACCCCGCCCTCCAAAAAGCACAAATGGATGGGGTATCCTTTCTTTCGGGGAATCATCGGCATGGGCAGCATGCTGTCCCTTGGCATGAAAACGCTGCAGTTAAGCAGCAACATGCTGGGGCTGATGGATGAGGAGCCTTCCAAGTTTGAGAAATGGCTGTCCAAAAAGCTTGGCAAGGGCATTGATAAAATCATCATGACCACCGCTGCGGTACTGGCCATTGCGCTGGCCATCGGCCTGTTCTTCGTTCTCCCCGCGCTGGTGGGCAGCCTCTTGCGGCAAACTTTTGAATCAAAGGTTGTCGTGAATCTGCTGGAAGGACTCACCCGCATCCTGATCCTGATCGGGTACATGGTCTTTTGCGGCACCATTCCTGATGTCAGGCGCACCTTTCAATATCATGGCGCGGAGCACAAAACAGTGTATTGCCATGAAAACAATCTGCCCTTGACACCCGAAAACGCCCGGCAGTTTTCCCCGCTGCATCCCAGGTGCGGCACCACGTTCCTATTGATCGTATTCGTGCTGGCCATCCTGCTTTATACCCTGGTGGGCTATAACGGCAGCAGCTACATCCTGCGTTTGTTAAGCCGCCTGGCGCTTTTGCCTGTGGTGGCCGGAATCAGCTATGAGATCCTGAAAGGTCTAGCCCATGCCAAGGGCAAGCTGGTGAACGCGCTGCGCTGGCCGGGGCTGATGATGCAAAAGCTCACCACCCGCACCCCGGATGACAAGATGCTGGAGGTGGCCATTGCCGCCATGAACGCCGCGCTGTACGGCCTGCCGGAGGGCGAAAAGACCGCAGATGGCTATACCATCGTAAACGCCGCCCCCAAGGAGGAACCAGCTCAGGCATGACCGTATCCAATGCGTTGAAAGAAGCGGCGGGGGCGCTGCAGCATGCCGGCGTTCCCGACAGCCGCCTGGATGCGGAGCTTTTGCTTGCCCATGTGATGCATACGAACCGCATGGAGCTTGCGCTCAAGGGGCAGGTTTCGCTTTCCCCCGCCGAACAGGCTGCGTTTGAGCAATTGCTTGTCCGGCGCATAGGTCGGGAACCGCTGCAGTATATCCTCGCCAGCCAATCGTTTATGGGCTTTGAGCTGTATGTAGATGAGAATGTTTTGATCCCCCGCCCGGAAACGGAGCTCCTTTGCGAGCAAGCGCTGCTTTGGCTCAAAGAACAAAATTTCTCCTCCCCAAAGGTGCTTGACCTATGCACCGGCAGCGGAGCGCTGGCTGTTGCCATCGCCTGCCTTGAACCTCGTGCACAGGTTTTTGCCGCAGATGTTTCTCAAAGCGCCCTTTGTGTGGCTAACAAAAACGCCGGTTCCCATCATGCAAAAGTCAAATTCCATCAGGGGGATTTCCTGTCGGCGTTAAGCGGTATGCAATTTGACTTGATCGTATGCAATCCCCCATACATCCCGACAGCGGAATGCGTATCATTACAGGAAGAAGTCCTCAAAGAGCCTGGCATCGCCTTGGACGGCGGCCCGGACGGCCTCCGTTTTTACAGGCAGCTCGCCCTTGATGCGCCCAACTTCCTTTGCCCCGGCGGGGCGCTTTTTTGCGAGGTGGGCTATGACCAGGCAGAGACGGTGAAAGGCCTGTTCGCACCATTCTTTGAACAGACAGCCATCATCAATGATTTGCGCCGTATCCCGCGGATCGTATCCGCTTACTCCCCAAAATCCCTCTCAGGAGGAACCCATGTTCGACAAGTTTGAATGGATGCAGAACCGGTACCAGGAGCTGTCTACCGCCGTTTCCCAGCCCGACATCATCGCCGACCAGGTGCTGTGGCAAAAGCTGGTGAGGGAGCATGCCCAACTGGAGCCTTCTGTGCATGCTTGGGAAGCCTACCGGCAGCTTCTTTCGGAGCTTAACGATGCCCAGGCACTACTAAAGGACCCTGATCTTGCGGATATTGCCCAGGAGGAGCTTCGCTCTCTGCTAGGCCGCAAGGAGGAAGCGGAACAGGAGTTGAAGGTTCTGCTTTTGCCAAAGGACCCCAATGACCAGCGCAACATCATCATGGAAATACGGGGCGGCGCCGGCGGTGAGGAAGCCAGCCTGTTTGCGGCGGAGCTTATGCGCATGTACACCCGCTACGCCGAACGCCATAACTTTAGGGTTGAACCGATTAGCATCAACGCGACAGAGCTTGGCGGCATAAAGGAAGCTGTGTTTTCCATGTACGGCAATGGCGTGTTCAGCCGCCTGAAGTTTGAAAGCGGCGTTCATAGAGTACAGCGGGTGCCCGCCACAGAATCCTCCGGTCGCATCCACACCAGCACCTGTACCGTAGCCGTGCTGCCCGAGGCGGAGGATGTGGAAGTCAACATCAATCCAAACGACCTGCGCATTGACGTCTACCGTTCCACCGGTCATGGCGGCCAGTGCATCAACACCACCGACTCGGCGGTGCGCATCACCCACTTGCCTACGGGGCTTGTTGTCACCTGCCAGGACGAAAAAAGCCAAATTAAAAACAGGGACAAGGCCATGAAGGTTTTAAAGTCGCGGCTGCTAGAACGCATGCAGGCGGAAAAGGACGCGGAGTACGCCCAAAACCGCCGCGGTCAAATCGGCACGGGTGACAGGAGCGAGCGCATTCGCACATACAACTTTCCCCAAGGCCGCGTCACCGATCACCGCATCGGCCTTACCCTGTATCGAATCAATGACATCATTGACGGTGATCTTGATGAAATCATTGACGCTTTAAGGATGGAAGAGCAGGCGCAATTGCTGAAGGAATTGAACTCACAGTCATAACCCAACATCCCCCAGGCATACCCTGCATGCAGGGTATAAAGGGGGAAACGCTATGGATTATGGATCGATGCTGATTCTCAGCGCCAGTGCAGGTTTTTTGGGAACGGGGCTGGGAGGGCTGATTGCCATCCTGCTGCCCCGTCTTTCTTCCCGGGCCATCAGCCGCATCCTGCACTTTACAGGCGGTTTGATGATATCCATCGTCTGTTTCGAGCTGTTGCCGGAAGCGCTTCTTTTGCATCAGCCCACGGCCATCGTATCTCTGCTGGCCGGTATCCTTTTCATGCTCGTGTCCGATGTGATCCTGACACGGTATGAAAAGCGCAGGGGCGGCAACTCCCTGCTCCGTTCCGGGTTATTGATCGGCATCGGTATCGCGATGCACAACCTGCCCGAAGGATTGGCGGTAGGCGCGGGATATGCCGACGCTCCGGTGTTCGGCCTTATGTTGTGCCTAGCCATTGTGCTCCATGATGTACCGGAAGGCTTGTCCATGTCGCTGCCGCTGAGGGAAGGCGGCATGAAGCTGTACCGTGTGCTCCTGGCGGCCTTGTTCAGCGGCCTCCCCACGCTGCTGGGCGCTTTCATCGGCCTGTATGCCGGCGGATTCGGGCATCAGGCATTGTCTGCCTGCCTGGGGCTGGCAGGCGGGGCCATGCTGCAGATTACCTGTGCCAGCCTATTGCCCGAGGCACAGAAGAAAAGTTCGGGTCGCCTGGAAACGCTGCTACTGTCCATGGGCATCGTGTCGGGATGCCTGCTGGCATTATGGTTATAGAACGAATGAAACGTTAGGAGCCATTTTCTTATGGAAACCCGCTGCCTCCCTCCCACCGATGAAGCCATACAATATGCAGCCTTCCTTTTGAAAAAGGGAGAGCTTGTTGCTTTCCCAACGGAAACGGTATATGGCCTTGGGGCTGACGCGATGAACACGCAGGCAGTACTGTCGATCTTTGCTGCCAAGGAGCGTCCGGCAGACAATCCCCTCATCGTGCATGTATCCGCAAGGGAGGATTTGCTCCCGCTATGCCATCTCAATGAAAAAGCAATCAAATTGATGGATGCCTTCTGGCCCGGCCCTTTGACGATTCTTTTGCCCAAAACAGAAGCTGTGCCCAGTGTCACCACGGCCGGCCTAGATACGGTGGCTGTCCGCATGCCCTCCCATCCCGTAGCAAAGGCACTGCTCTTTGCCTGCGGCTGTCCTGTGGCTGCGCCCAGCGCCAACCGCAGCGGCCGCCCCAGCCCTACACAGGCTTCGCACGTCATGGAGGACATGGCGGGCCGCATCCCCCTCATTTTGGACGGCGGCCCCTGCGATGTGGGGCTTGAATCCACCGTGGTGGATATGACAAAAGAAATCCCCCTGGTATTGCGTCCCGGCGGCGTCACGCCACAAATGCTTGCCCAGGTGGCAGGGCCCGTGGAAACAGCCAGGAGCATTTTGCAGCCCTTGCATCCTCATGAGGCTGCCCCGTCCCCCGGCATGCGGCACCGGCATTATGCACCAAGTGGTATTTTGACTCTGGTCAAAGGCAAGCCGGAAAACGTGATAAGCGCCTGCATCAGGCTGTATGACAATGCCATCCTGGACGGGAAACCTGCCTGCATCCTTGCGCTTTCAGAGCATATGACATCGTACGGCGCAAGATATGTGCAGGACATCGGAAGCCTTCACCACCCCCAGGAAGTGGCTGCCCGGCTCTTTGACGTGCTGCGCCGTATGGACAGGGAAGGCATCGGGTATATATTCAGCGAGGTCGTGGAGGCTGACGGCCTGGGCCTTGCCATCATGAACCGGCTTAATCGGGCCGCTTCCTTCCGATTTTTTGATGCGGATCAAGAATAGACTTTCACGCAAAGGCAGAAACTTTTCCACATCCGGGAAATAGGAGGTCGCATGGCCCATATCTTGTTTCTGTGTACCGGCAACACCTGCCGAAGCCCCATGGCCAAATGCCTGATGGAGGATATCAGCAATCGTCTTGACTTATCCATTACATGCGACAGCGCAGGGCTGATCGCGTTTCCCGGCGCGCCTGCTTCCCCCGGTGCACAGCGGGCCATGGCTTTAAGGGGCCTTTCCCTGCGGGGGCACCGGGCAAAACGGGTCAATGCTACTTTGGTGAAAAAAGCAGATGTTGTGCTGTGTATGACGGAGGCACACAGGCGGGAATTCATGCAGCGCTTTCCGGAGCATGCCCACAAGGCGCAGGTGTTCATACGGCCTGTGTCCGATCCCTTTGGAGGCAGTGACAGCCTGTACGAGCAGACAGCGGATCAATTATCATCTCTTTTGGGAGAATGGCTACAGGAACATTGACTTTCCCGAAAAATGCTTGATTTGGCCTTGACAAGCCATGGGAAAATATTATATGATAGCAAATGGCATCAATAGACTCCGCTAGCCCCGGGACTATTGACAATGGCGGACGCATGCGACCATCATGGGTTCCGCAAACTTTTTTAGACCTAATCCAAGGAGGAATACCTTTGAAAACCTTCATGCCCAACGCCGAGGCCATCCAGCGGAAATGGTATATTGTCGATGCCGACGGGCTGGCGCTGGGCCGTTTGGCCAGCCAGGTTGCCGGGATTCTTCGCGGCAAGAACAAGCCCATCTATACGCCCTTTATGGATACGGGCGATCATGTGATCATCATCAACGCCGACAAGGCGATCCTCACCGGCCGCAAGCTGGATCAGAAGATCTATTACAAGCACACCGGTTATCCGGGCGGCTTGAAAGAAACCCTTTACCGCAAGCTGATGGCCGAAAAGCCTGAGTTCGCGGTGAAAAAGGCTATCGTGGGCATGCTGCCCAAAGGCCCCTTGGGCCGTAAAATGGCCACGAAGCTGCGGGTGTATGCCGGTACCGAGCACGGCCATGAAGCCCAGCAGCCCGAAAAACTGGAACTGAAGTGACGCGGAAAGGAGCGTAATACAACATGGCTCAAGCAGATTTCAATGCCGTTGGCCGCCGTAAGAAGGCTGTTGCCCGCGTCCGTTT
>JAEZLW010000019.1 GCA_023415145.1 Bacillota bacterium
CTCCAATATTAGATCGAAAACCAGCGACATGTGCGGTGGTTTTCGCAGGAATTTCGAAGAAATTCCTACCTTGCCCGAGCAAACGGCCGCACAAAGGCGAAGCCTTGGGAAAGTAGCGGCGAGGGAAAAACTCAAAAAAGTGGCATCGCCACTTTTTTGACACGCTGAGGCCGGGGAAGGGCATTGCCCTCCCCCGGCCTTCAATTCAACAAAATCAAGCGTCTTTGATGACGCCTTTTTTCAGAATCACGCAGGCATACAAGGCTGTTTCGCCCGTCTGTATGGTGGCAAAGGCTTCACGGCTGCGGCTGTAAAAGTCAAAGCGTTCAATCCAGCCGATTTGCGCTCCCGGCTCCCGCCTTGTTACCACATCCGCAATATCACGCCATACCGGCGGCTCGCCCGCCGCGGTGCCGGGCACCACCTGCATCAGGGTTACGGGCTTTTCTACAAAGGTATCCAGCGGGAGAAGCTGCAATATGGCATCCAGAACATCCGTCACCTTGTGTCCGTCGCAGCGGACGCAGCGCTTGCCCATGGTCACGGCTGGAAAATTGGCGTCGCCGATCACAATTTCATCCCCGTGACCCATTTCCGCCAGGATTTTTAACAGCTCGGGCTGCAAGAGCGGTGAAATCCCTTTGAGCATACTCTTTCCCCTTCTTTGATCAAGAATGCCGGTATACGTCCCAGCCCAGGTAATTTGAAAGGGCTTCCTCCAGAATATCCGCCACCTGCGCCTGCACAAGGGCCACATGGTGTTCGAACCCGTTTTTTGTCAGGTAGCGCATCAGACCATTCAGGTTCTCAACCTGGCATACCGCCACGCCGCCAAAGGTAGGCAGGGGATCGCTGGTGAAGGTGCCTTCCCCCAGATAGCACTTGATCTTCCCCTTGGCATCGTCGGTGGAGATTTTCAGGTAGGTCATGGCACCGGGAGCCACCCGGCCCTTCAGCGCACCGAAGGATACCTCTTCTCCCAGCGTCGTGGCCAGAATATCCAGGTTGCCAATCTCCGGTTTGTCCTGGAATACGGCGGCGGGGTAGTTGCTGCAATGCACGTTGATGCACTTGTTGAATTCATTCTTGTAGTTGTTGTTCCAGTCCTGGTAGATGGGGGGCTTACCGCTGGCCCGAAGCAATGCCAGCATGGAAACGGCGCCCATCACATCGGTTTCGCAGGCGGAGGGCAGGCCTTTTGACCCCATCATGCTCATGGAAAGGCAGGCCGCGCAGCCGTAGTTGGCTTCCACGCTGTCCCAGCATTGAATGGCGCTGGCGTCACAATGGTGATCCTCCATCCATTTGTCAAGCACAATGCAAAGCTTTGCCTGCTTGCGCACCTTTTCTTCCGAGGTACCGCATGCGATGTTTCCGTAAGCCCGGATCTCCGCTATTTTTTGTTGTATGGCTTCTTCGTCGCTGAGTGCCGCGATATCGGCGAGGATTTCGGAAAAATCCTCCGTCTCCACAGTAATGCCGCTTTTTTGCAAAAGCTTTTCGGAATACCGTACCGTGCGAAAAGGCATCACCCTGGCACCGATCTGACCGATACGGGCGGTGCGCATGGCCTTCACAACAACGCATACGGCGGCAAACTTATCCACATCCTGATGGAATTCATGAGAATCCACCGGGCAGGTGTGCCTTGCGGTGAGGGAATATTTGATACCATACTGATAGAGGTTGTTGCACAGAGACAGCTTGCCGCAGAAGGCATCCCTGCGGTTTTCCAACTGAAGCTTGTCAAAATCGTCATCGCAGGCCTGAATCAAAATGGGCACATCCATTTGGCTGAGCCTGATGGCATCGGCAATGCCCGTTTCCTCGCCGAAATTGGGCAGGCAGATGATAATGCCGTCGATTTTGTCCCGATTGTCGGAAAAGAGCTTTGCGCACTTTTTCGCTTCCTCATAGGTCATGGTTTCGCCCATGAAGGTTTCATCTGTTCCCAGGGCAATGTATTGATGACCCCACATTGTCAGGCTTTTGAGCAGCTTTTCCCTTGCAGTCAACACCAGATGATCGGGAAAAAAGGAACGGTTGCTGATCAGTACGCCGAAGGTTGCCATATGTATTCCTCCCTATATGCAAATGTCCGTAAAACCGAAATAGCTTACCTGCCCAGCAATTCTTTCATGGCAAGGGCAATGCCCTCACCCGTGAGTCCGTAATGGGCAAATACATCGGCGCTGGCTCCGGTATACAGGTTTTCATCCGGCAAGCCCAGGATGCGCATCCTGACCGGAGATTTTTCGCACAGGACCTGCGCCACCGCCGCGCCAAGGCCGCCGTAGATGTGGTGCTCCTCCACGGTTAATACCGCGCCTGTCCTTGCGGCCTCCAGCACCGCCGCTTCATCCAGGGGCTTGAGGGTGTGCATGTCCAGCACCCTAACAGATATGCCGGCTTCTGCAAGCAGCTTTTCCGCCTGAAGGGCGTGATACACCATTTCCCCACAGGCGATGATGGCGCCGTCACTCCCTTCCCGCAGCACGTTGGCGCAGCCGGGTGCAAAGGGCGGGTTTTCCGTGTAGATGTCCGGCACCGGGCCGCGGCCCATGCGCACATAGGCAGGCTCATGGGACTGTGCCAGGTATTTTGTCATGGCAGCCATTTGATTGCCGTCTGATGGCAGGAAAACCTGAAGCCCCGGCACGGCCCGAAAGAGCGCCACATCCTGTATGGCATGGTGGGTGGAGCCCAGCGCGCCATAGCTGACGCCGCCGGATACGCCGATGATCTTTACATTGGCATGGGAATAGGCCACGTCCACCTTCACCTGCTCGGCGGAGCGCATGGAATAAAAGCAGGCGGGGCCGCATACAAAAGGCTTCTTGCCTCCATTGGAAAGCCCGGCGGAAATGCCGATGGCATTCTGTTCGGCGATGCCGCACTCCACAAACTGCTCCGGAAGCTCCTTTGCAAAATCCGTCAGGGTAACGGAACCCCTGGAATCGGTGGCGACCGCGAAAATATCCTTGTCTTCCCTGGCCAAATCAAGCAAGGCCTTTGTAAAGGACAACCGAACCGCCTGTGTGCTCATGCCCATTCCACCCCCATCACGCCCAAGGCTTCATAAGCCGCTTCAAGCTGTTCCCTGGTCGGCACCTTGTGGTGCCATTCCGGTTTATTTTCCGCAAAGGGCAGTCCCTTTGCCTTCACCGTATGGGCAATCAGCAAGTGAGGTTTCCCCTCCCGCTTGGAAAGGTGGAAATAGTCCAGCAGCGCCTTGATGTCATGACCGTCGATTTCGGTGACCTCCCAGCCGAAAGCGCGCCATTTGGCCGAAAAATCCTCCAGGCCCATCACCTGCTCCGTAGTGCCGCTGATTTGAAGGCCGTTGCGGTCCACAATGGCAAAAAGGTTGTCAAGCCGGTAATGGGCACCGGACATGGCCGCCTCCCACACAGAACCCTCCGCCTGTTCGCCGTCACCCATGACCACATACGTGTTATAGTCTGCATTGGAACGTTTGGCGGCGATGGCGATGCCAATGCCAATGGACAGCCCATGGCCCAATGCGCCTGTGCATACCTCCACGCCCGGCACCTTTGCGCTGGGATGGCCGATCAGGCGGCTGCCGGGCTTGGAAAAGGTTTTCAGCTCATCCTTATGAAAAAAGCCAAGGTCTGCAAGGATCGCCAGGTAACCTTCCACGCTGTGGCCCTTGCTGAGCAGAAAGCGGTCCCGGTCAGGCCAATCAGGCTGACCGGGGCGCACCCGAAGCACACCGTAAAACAATACGCTGAGGACATCGAGTACCGACAAGGCTCCGCCGGTATGGCCAGTGTTTGCCGTATGAATCATGGTCAAAGCATCCGCACGGCGCTGATTCGCCAGCAGTCGTATTTCAAATGCATCCATGGCAGGGCCTCCTTGATTGATGATACTGCTATTGCAGGCGGGCTTGCAGGGCTACCTTCTTTTGCAGGTCCTTTTGCATCAGGTCGATGACAACGGCGACCACGATCACGATGCCCTTGATGACCATCTGCCAGAAGCTGGAGACGCCCATCATGATCATGCCGTCGTTGAGCACGGTGATGACCAGCACGCCGATGATGGTGCCGCCGATGGTGCCCACGCCGCCGGACATGGAGGTGCCGCCCAATACGACGGACGCGATGGCGTTCATCTCCCAGCTCTCACCGGTGGCCGGGTGGGCAGCCCGAAGCTGTGATGTCATAATGATGCCGCTGACCGCCGCGCAGAAGGCGGAGAACATGTACACAAACAGCTTGACCTTTTTCGTCTGGATTCCGGACAGGGTGGCCGCCCGCTCATTGCCGCCAACGGCGTATATTTGATTGCCCAGCGGCGTCTTTTTCATGACAAACGCCGCAACCGCCGCCATGGCGGCAAACACAATGATGGAGTAAGGCACGTCGATGCCGGGAATGCTGGCGGAACCGATGATGTCAAAGCCCAGGTTGTTCAGTTCCGCCTTGCCGATAAGGTTGGGAAAGGTGGCGCCGCCGGAGCGCAGCATGGCAAAGCCCCGGCAGACATACATGGCACCGAGGGTGGCTATAAAGGCCGGTACCCTGACATGGCTGATGAGGGATCCGGACACAAGGCCGACAAATACCGCCAAAAGGCATACGAGGAGCAGGATCAGCGGTACGTTCGGGTAGATGGTGGCAGCAAGGAACGGCAAACGAAAGCCTTCCGTCAAAAGGCCGCCGGCGATCATGCCGGATAAGCCGACCACCGCGCCCACCGACAGGTCAATGCCGCCGGTGATGATGACCATGGTCATGCCCAGCGCCAGCAGGCCATAGATGGAGGCATGCTTCACCATCAGCACCACGGAGGACCATGCGGTAAAGTTTGGCGCCCGCAGACAGAAATAAACCAGCAGCAGGGCCAGGGCGATGAAGGTGCGTCCCTTGAGCAAAAGCATGCCGAAGGAAGTCTTGGTTGGCGCTTTTCCCTTGACCTGTATCATTGCAGTGTTCCCCCTTCATAAGAGGCAGTTTTCCCCGTATTCAGCGCAGCGGCGGAGGCTTTCACCAGCGCATCCTCCGTGATGTCCGCACCGCTCAAGTCGGCGGTGAGCCTGCCGTTGGACATGACAAGCACCCTGTCGCACACGGACATGATCTCCTTCAGCTCGCTGCCGACAAAGATGACGCCCATCCCCTTTGAGGCAAAGCGCCGCATCAGGCTGAAAATATCCGTTTTCGCGCCCACGTCGATCCCGCGGGAAGGCTCATCCATCATGAAGATTTTCGCGTTGGCCATCACGCATTTTCCGATGACCACCTTCTGCTGGTTGCCCCCGGAAAGGGAGGTGATCAGGTGCTTCACGTCCGCCACCTTCACCTGCATGTCTTTCACAGTCTCACTGACAGCGGCTTTGCACTGCTGATCATTGATGGTAATGCCGCGTGTAAAGCGGGGAATGCTTGTAAGCAGCAGGTTGGACGCAATGGACATGGTCTGCACCAGGCCATCCTTCTGCCGGTCTTCCGGCACAAGCACCATCCCCCGGGCAATCTGGCCGGCCACGGTAGGCTTTTCCACCTTTTCCCCGTCGATGAGTAGCGTGCCGGAGGATTCCGGATGCAAGCCCATCATAGACTCTACCAGTTCCGTGCGCCCAGCGCCCATCAGCCCATAAATGCCCAATACCTCGCCTTTGTGCAGGGTAAAGGATACATGGTCTACCGCATAACCGCCGCCCAGGCGGGGCAGCGAATAAGCCTTCACTTCCATCAGAGGCGTCTTTTCACCGCCATAGGGCTGCTTTTCAATGGTGAGGGTGCTGTGCCCCACCATCTTCTGCACGATCCAGGGAACGCTGATATCCTTCACTTCCGCTTCCGCCACCTTGCTGCCATCCCGCAATATGGTCACATGGTCGCCGATGCGTATGATCTCCTCCAGCCGGTGGGAGATATAAATGATGGCAATTCCATGGCTTTTCAAATCCTCGATGAGCTTGAACAGTACTTCCACTTCGGCATTGGACAGGGAGGAGGTGGGCTCATCCATGATCAGCACCCGCAGCTTTTGCTGGAGCATGGTCTTGGCGATCTCCACCACCTGCTGCTGGCCCACCCGGAGATTTCGCATCATTTCGTTGGGATCAATGTTCTGCTGCAGCTTTGTCAACACTTCTTTGGCCAGCTTGAACTGGGCTTTGCGGTCAATCATGAAAAAGCGGTTTAATTCCTTGCCGGCGAACATGTTGTCCACGACCTTCATGTCGCGAAAGAGGTTCAATTCCTGATGGATGATGCCAACGCCCAGAGCGCTGGCCTCTCTCGTACCGGAAAAGCGCAGCTCCTGACCCTCCAGATAGATGGACCCTTCCGAAGGCTTTTCAATCCCCGCCAGTATCTTCATCAATGTGGATTTGCCGGCCCCGTTTTCGCCGATGAGCACATTGACCTTGCCGGGCCACACATCAAAATCCACCTGGTGAAGGGCGGTGGTACCCGGATACACCTTTGTGATATGTTTTGCCTGCATGACAGGCTGTACATCCATTCCCATCCTCTTACCCCCCGACGATTTCAAGTTCTACAGGGATGATCAGAAGATCGTCCAGGCTGGCCTTCTGGGTAGATACGCACCCCAGCAGGGTAATCTCTTTCCCCTGAAGCGCCATGAAATCCAAATCCTTCAATACGGTTGCTTTGATTTTATTGTTAAAAGCCTTGGTCAGCTCCGCAAATTCAACCTGGTTTGTGAAATCATCCAGCTTCAAAAAGCCTACGCCGTCGCGTATGGCGTTGGTTTTAAGCACGGTTGATACCTGCAGCATCACATCCGGCAACCCGTCATACGGATGAACGTCCAGCTTAAGCCTTGTCTGGGATGCCTTTTCGGGATTGACTACATCCAGCACCTTCACGGTTCCCTTCAGGCAAAAGCTCCAGGGGCTGGTTTCATTTGCACGGTTGCCGTATTGTTTGCCTGCCTCGGCAAGATCGGCCCGTACCGCCGCCATAAAATCAGAAAAATCAACAGCCCGTTCACGGACGGCGGGAAGAATTTTTACGTCCCAATGATCCAATGTATACTGCTCCGCATAGGTAAGCTTGGCCACAACCACTGTTTCGCCTTTTTCATTCACGAGCGTCTGGGGCTTTTCATCATATACAATCGTAATACCACAGGTCAAAAGGATGAACACTGCGGCAATCAGTATGGACGCCAAGGGTAAAATCCTCTTTTTGATTTTCATATTACTTCGCCCCTTATACGATAGAAGAGGGCTGACGCCGGGCAATTTGCTCCCCTGCGCCAGCCCTCAAAGTACAATCCTTTTTTTGAAAATCTTATTCTGCTATCAGAGCAAAGTTCTCCAGCTGGGCGGCGTTCTGGGCGGTGATCAGCACGCAGTCCATGAGCTGCTTTTCTTCCTTGTCGGTTTTGCCATTCTTGATGTACTCATCCGCCTGGACAACAGCCTGCTCAGAAATGTAAGCGATGGGCTGGAGGCCGGTGGCCTTGATTTCGCCGCGGAGGATGGAGTCACGCACGTCGTTGGAGCCGTCGAAGCCGCAAACGATAACATCCTTCATGCCGGCTTTGAGGCAGGCTTCGATAACGCCCATGGCCATGGTGTCGTTGCCGCAGATAACGCCCTTGATGTTTTCAGCGCCCTGGGCCTGGATGATGGATTCCATCTTCTCATAGGCTTCAGTCTGGCTCCAGTTGGCGGTCTGCTGCTCGATCAAAACGAGGCCTTCATACTGGTCGATGACATCGTGGAAGCCCTGGGAACGGACGCCGGCGTTGGTGTCAGATTCCTTGCCCGTCAGTTCCACATAGTTTCCTTCCTCGCCCATGGCTTCTACAAAGAACTCGGCCACAAGGGAAGCACCCTGGTAGTTGTTGGAAACCATCTGTGCCACGGCATCGCCGGTGGAGTTGATTTCGCGGTCAACCAGGAAGGTGGGGATACCGGCGGCCTTGGCAGCCTGTACGGGGGCGATGGAGGCATCGGCGCCCGCGTTGTCGCAGATGATGGCTGCAGCTTTGCGGGAGATGGCGGTGTCGAAGGCTTCAGCCTGCTTCACCACGTCGTCGTCATGCTGGATCACCAGGAAGTCGTAGCCCAGTTCCGTGGCCTTGGCGGAAGCGGCGTCCGCAACCGTCTTGAAGTAGGGGGTGGAGTGGCTGGGGGTGATGATGACGATGAGGGGTTTGGCCTGCGCGGCCATGGCGGACAAGCCGAACACGGACACGAAAAGAAGGGCAGCCAGAACCAATGCGATGAGTTTTTTCATGGGGGTTCCTCCTTTATTGATTTGGATATACTCCATTGCAGGGATTTTCCCCTGCAAAACTGTAACGCATCTATTTGCCGCCTATATCCCTCATGCTCCTGCGGTCCGCCGATACTACGGATAACCAGTCCGTTTGGATGCATGAGGGATCATTTCCCTTTATTGTGGCGAATAAACAGTTTAAAACTATTTAGTATATTCGTTTACCATCGTTCCTAGAACTTTCCTTCATGCCCTTCCAATATTTCGCATCACACTGGGACAATTAACTGTATTATCCCGCTGTGATTTATTATATATATTGCATACTTGTTTGTCAATCAGAAAATTTTTATTATTTGTAAGATTTGTTTACTAAACATTTTAAACATTTCTATATAAACTTCAGCCGCTCTCCTTCAAACAAGCGCCACAATAAAAGCATAGAAGTGGTTGTGTCCGTTGAGAATCCAACTTTTTTTCCAACAGCCCATTTTTTTCAGACCGCGATGCGAATGAACTATATGTCTGAATGAAGCGGACGAGCAAACAGAAAAGGGAGTGGAAGCATGCGGAAATTTATCACTGTAACGGTAGCCCTTCTGCTGGCAGTAGCCATGTTATCATCCAGCGCAATGGCGCAAGGCGCGAAGGGGTCCAAAGGCAACATGGGCACAGGAAAGGGACAAAAGCAAACTGATACCGTTCAAGGCAGGCCGGATCACGCATCCAATGGGAATAACCGTCAAAAGCAAACGGAAGCGCCAGATATAAATCCCCCGGCGGATGAGAATAGTGTGACCTACGATGACAGCAGCAATGAGGAAAAGACTCCCGGCGGACCCTGGAAGGATAAAGAAAGCAAGCATGAAGAAAAGCTGCCGGATGGGATGGGCCATGGCAATGCTTATGGCAGGCGCAGAAATACCCAGGATGTGCTTATGGCCATCGGCCAGCTTACAGGTGAGGAAACAGCGGTGCAGTTGAACACGCTGCTTACGGCCTACCGCGATGCAACTGATGCGGAAACCGCCCGGGCAGCGTTAACCGCCTTGCTGGATGCGCTGTCACAAGCATACGTAAGTCCTGTACCCGATGACAACGGGGATGAGACGGAAGCGCAGGAACCGTTATCCCTCACGGATATTGAAAAGCTTCGGGAAAAGGTATTGGCAAACGCCGGCTATGACAACGGTACGCTGCTTGCTCTGATGCGTGCCTATGAAAACGCTTTTCGGTACATGAACCATCTGGAACCCATTGATGAGGAGGATGAAGGTACCGAAGAGGACGATCAAACCGGTGATGGCACCGAAGAAGAAACAGACCCGGCCGCCTGAAAAAGCGTTGCCGCAGCAGATGCAAAGCTTCCCGCAATGATTGCCAATGATGCCCAGGGCATGAAGCCTGAAAGACATTTGTTGAATAAAGGTGTATAATAACCGGCAGGAGAAGTTTATCTCCTGCCGGGTTCCGAATTCATCCAGGTTCCGGAGGTTAATGTGCCCAGGCTTGCTGACAGGACAACGGCCGACAGCATAAGAATGGACGATAACGACTGTCTGATGCGTGAATACAAACCCTTCATTCTTAAGACAGCTTCTTTTGTGCTGAAAAGGTATGTGTCCGACAGCGATGATGCATGGTCTGTGGCCCTGATCGCCTTCTGGGAGGCGGCGGATCATTATGACAAAGGGAAAGGCGACTTTCAAAAATACGCGCAGATGGTGATCAAAAGACGGTTGATAGACTATCAGCGCAGGCAAAGCCGTTATAAACGGGAAGTCAATGTCACTCCCGAAGCATTCACAGGGGAAACAGGTCACGAAGGCGATACGCTGTCAAACATGCTGGTTATCAAAAGCAGTTCGTCACGCATGGAAGACAGCCTGAAGGATGAATTGACTGACGCCTCCAGGCTGCTTGCCGCTTATGGCTTCGCGTTTATGGATTTGGTGGACGCTTCGCCAAAGTCTGAAAAGACAAAAAAAGCCTGTGCCCAAGCGGCGGCCTTCATGCTCAAGTCCCCTGAATTGTTTCGGAAAATGCGGCACACGCACCGCCTGCCCGTGGCTGCCCTATCCGTTCGGACACACCTGAGCCTGAAGCTTTTAGGCCGGCACCGCAGGTATATCATTGCGGTAGTCGAAATCTTAAGCGGCGATTATCCAGGGCTTGCGGCCTACCTTGATTTTGTTGGAAAGGGATGAGCGATTGAAAGCTGTTGTTGCACAAATCGTTGGCCGGCAGGCTGTGCTGCTGACGGAGAACGGCACGTTTGTCAAGGTCAAAAACCAGCGCTACCGCCTGGGGCAGCAAATCGCTTACTTCCAGAAAAGAAGGCAACTGCCCAAACCGATTGTCATGGCAGCCAGCCTCGTGATCTTTCTGCTTGGAGGAACGTTTCTGGCGGCGTTGCGGCTTCCGTATTCCTATGTTAGCATCGATGTGAATCCTTCCATTGAATATACGCTGAATTGGTTTGACCGTGTCATTTCCCTGAGCGCCGTGAACGAGGATGCCAAGCCCCTTGCCTTGCAGCTTGAACAAGTCGGCGTGATGAACCAGTCTGCTGAAACAGCAATTGACATGACCATCAAAGGTCTGGATGAACTAAAATATTTTTCAGACGATGCGGAAAATGACGTGGTTATTGCCGTTGCGTCGATGGGGCTGAAGGATGTGAACGGCCTTTCTAAAAGGCTTCAAAGCAGTGCCGGCAGCGCTTTGCCTGACAGGCCGCTGAACGTAACGGCTTTTCAAACGGACAGTGCAAAGGTTCAAGAGGCAAAGCAATACCATGCCACAGCCGGGAAGCTTGTGATTGTTGAAAACCTTGCCTCAGGCGGGGACGGCCTAGGGAATGAGAGCAAGGAAGAATGGCTGAAAAAGCCGGTGCGGGACATATTAAGCCATAAAAACGGCAAAGGACAGACGCCGACGGACGACAACAAGCCCGAGGATAAAGATCAGGCAATGGATGACGGTTTGGCATCAGGTATCCCACCGGGCAAAAGCGAATCACAGTCGCCGAAACCACCGGTAATAACGGACGCGCCCAAGAAAACGGATGCACCCGGGCAAAACCAGAACCGGCCAAACAATGAAAATGGCAAACCGGCTGACTTTACGCCCAATGGAAAGGACCCGCCCAAAAATACCTCTGCGCCAAAGCGCACAGAACAAGAGCATAGAACCAGCGCTCCTCAAAAAAACAACAACAACGGACAGGAAAAGGAGCGCGAAAGCAACAAGCCGAAAAAGTAGTCCTGGAACGAATGTAAATGCCGGGTAAACGAATCTCCGTTTTCCCGGCATTTTATATCCGAAACAACGCCTGTTGTCTGTCAAACGTCGTATCCCTGAGCGCCCTGATCACTTATATATTCCAAAACATCTCCCGGCTGACATTCCAAAGCCTTGCAAACCGCTTCCAGGGTTGACAGCCGAATCGCTTTTGCCTTTCCGTTTTTCAATATGGAAAGATTGGCAAGCGTTATGCCAACCTTCTCTGACAGCTCCGTAACACTCATTTTTCTTTTTGCCAGCATCACATCGATATTGATGATAATCGCCATATCATTCCCCTTATATCGTAGAATCGTTTTCTGTTTTGATATCAATCGCTTCCTTTAGCAATCTTTGAAGAACAGCGATAAAGGCCGCAATGACAATGGGGATAAAAGCAATGATCAATCCGAAGAGCATAAGACCGGGGGCGTCCTCCACATCCGCCATGAAATAAACCACAGGCAGGCCGAAACTTAGAAAGATGCTGCCCAGGATAGCACTGTATTTCATGTTCCTTAACGCCTTCACAGACAGGTCGGAGAAAGCATTGTTTTTGTCAATATAACCCAGCAGCTTTAACAACTGATACAACGCAAAGAAAAACGGTACCGCCGTTGCATACCAGCCGCCAAGGGCAAGAACCCGCCAGATTTCAGGCAGCCTCCCTTCCGAGTTGCCTGCAAAAACAGGCAGCGCGAATACATAGAACGCAAGCACCGCCATGCCAACAAGAATAACGACTCCTCTTAAAAAAATGGTTGACCCTCGTTTCATCAAAAAGCACCCGCCTTATTGTTGCTGCACAGATCATAACACCACGTTTATCGTTTGTCAATAAACATTTGTTGTTAATCAGCGATTGGGTATAGGATAGACACGATTGCAGATCAAAAAAGAAACGCATGCAAGCATGCATTTCTCTCTTTGTCTGTTATTCCACCGTGATTACCGATACCGGGCAGCCCTCCTGGGCTTCAATGGCCGCATCCTCTTCTGATTGCGGTATTTCATCCACGTATACTTCGGCCAGCCCGTCCTCCGCCATGCGAAAAACCTTGGGGCAAGTGGAAGCGCACAGTTCACAGGAAATGCACCCTTCCCGGTTGATGGTCGCCTTCATGACATGTCCTCCTTCATCGCCAGTTTGGGTATCATATGCTTTAATCCTCTGATAAAAGCCCGATGGAAAGTTTTCCTCGATCAACCATTCTACATGCATATGAAATATCCTGTTTTCAAAATGCTTGACAACATGACAAATAAACAGTACATTTAAAAAGTGAAACAAACTTTCAACAGGAGATTCATTGATGAAACATGCCTGTAAGGTTCCCGATCCTGCGCTGGCCATTGGGCTGATGAGCGGCACATCCGGCGATGGTATTGATGCCGCAGTGGTGGAAATTGCGGGGCATGGACTTATGACAAAGGTAAAGCTGAAGGCTTTTATCACCCTACCCTATGATGACGCGGTGAGGAACCGCCTCTTGCTTTTGGCCGGCGGCGAAACAGGCGGCAGCAGGGAGCTTTGCGCCATGCACTTTTTGCTGGGCAGGCTGATGGCGGACGCATGTTTGAAAGCGTGTGAGGAAGCTTTTGTCAGCCCAAAGGACATCAGCTTTGTGGGCAGCCACGGGCATACGCTGTACCATGCACCAATTGCGGCGGATTACCTTGGATACAGCGTCCGCGGCACCCTGCAGATGGGAGAGCCTTCGCTGATATCGCAGGCGCTTGGCTGCATGACAGTCAGCGATTTTCGGGTGCGGGACATGGCCGCCGGCGGCCAGGGCGCTCCCCTGGTGCCCTATACCGAATACCTGCTCTACCGCCGGGAGGATAGGACGGTGGCGCTGCAAAACATAGGCGGTATCGGCAATATCACGGTGCTGCCCAAGGGCGGTGACCTTTCAGATACGTATGCCTTTGATACAGGCCCCGGAAACATGGTCATAGACGAGCTGGCCGCGCGCATCACCTGCGGCGCGCTTCGCTATGACAAGGATGGACGCTTGGCCCAGGCCGGTACCATTTCCAAGGCTCTTTTGGACTACATGCTGGAAGATTCCTACCTCATAAAGCCGCCACCCAAATCTACCGGGCGGGAGGTGTACGGCAAAGCGTATGTGGATTTATTGGTGCAAAAGGGGTCTTCATTGGGCCTTGCCATGACCGACATTCTGGCAACGGCAACAAGATTCACCGCGGAAACCATTCGGATGGGCATTGAACGGTTTATACGTCCAGCGCCCGACCGAATGATTATAGGTGGCGGCGGCAGCATGAATCCCGTACTTTTGCGCCATATAAAGGATTGCCTGCCTGGAATGGAAGTCATGCGCAACGAGGATCTTGGCCTTGACAGCAACGCCAAGGAAGCCGTTGCCTTTGCCATACTGGCCAACGAAACGCTGCACGGAAGCTGCAGCAGTGTGCCTTCAGCCACGGGAGCCAAGCATCCTGTGATCCTTGGCAAAGTAAGCTTTTAATAGGAGGGTGTTCATGACGAACCTGGAGATTCGCACCCGAAGCATGTATGACGGCTTGAGCAATGCGGAGAAAAAGGCGGCCACTTATTTTCTAAACCATGTGGAAAGCGTATTCCATATGCCCATTGCCAGCCTGGCGGCGGAATCAGGCGCAAGCCAGGTGGCCTGGGTGCGCTTTTGCAAAACCATGGGCTTTGACGGGCTGAAGGGCCTGAAAAAGCAGCTTTTTCTGGAAATGAATTTAAAGGGCCAGGAAGGGAAAGCATCGGAACCGCTGTATGCGGACATCACCGGTCACAGCAATGTTGAGCAGATGGTGGAAACGGTGCGCAAAAGCAGCATTCAGGCCATTGACGATACCATCAGGCTGCTTGACCCCGAGCTTGTGAAGTTAACCGCCAGGCGGATCATACAGGCAAAGTCGGTGAAAATCTTCGGCGTTGGCGCATCGGCGCTGGTGGCTGAAGATTTTTATGACAAGCTGCTGCGCATTGGCAAGCATGTGGTCTTCTGTCGGGACAACCACATCCAGCTCACCTATGCCGCCAACCTGACAAGCAGGGACGCGGCCGTGTTCATCTCCAACTCGGGCCGCACCAGCGAGGTTCTGGAAGCCATACAAATTGCCAGGGAACGAGGCGCAACGATCATAACCATCACCAAATACGGGAAAATGCCCCTTTTGAAGTATGCCGATTTCTCGCTTTTCACCTCCTGCCCGGAGGTGTACCGGCGCAGCGGCGCCATGAGCAGCCGCATTGCGCAGCTTACAGTAATCGATGTGTTGTATTCCACCATTGCACACCTGGATTACAACCGGGTGAAAGCTTCCCTGGAAAACAGCTACAACAGCTGCATCCCCCACAAAATCGACAGTTAAGAAATCTTGTTATGTGTTCATGACGCATATTTTAAGCCTTCTCCCTCCAGGGGAAGCCTTGAATCACCCGGCTCACAACCTACTTTCATAGCAGTTCTTCGTCTTACCCCTTCACCGACCCTACTGTCAGCCCTTTGACGAAATACCGCTGCAAAAACGGATACAGGATGATGATGGGTAGCGTGGATGTAATGATGACGGCAGATTTGATGGAGATGGCAATGGTGGCTTTGTCCGCCGATCCCGCTGCATCCCCCAGCATGGAGGTACCGTTGACGATGTTGCGCAAAAACAGCATCACCGGGAACTGGCTGGTGGAAAGATATATCAGGCCATTGAACCAGTCATTCCAGAAGAACACGGCGGTGTAAAGGCCAACGGTCGCCAAAGCCGCGGTGGAAAGCGGAATGACGATTTTAAGTAGAATGCCAAAATACCCCAGCCCGTCGATAAGGGCGGCTTCTTCGATCTCCCCCGGTATGGTCTTGAAAAAATTCATGAGGATGATCAGGTTGAACTGGCTGATGGCAAAGGGGATCAGCATGGCAAATACCGTGCCCGTCAGGCCAAGGTATGAAACCAGCAGAAAGTTGGGAATCAGCCCGCCGGAAAAGAACATGGAAACAATGACCATCTTCATCAGCAGCTTTTGCCCGCGCAGAAAGGTTTTTGAGAGCGGGTACGCAAACAGGGAGGTCATGGTCAGGGCGATGATTGTGCCGCCTGCCGTATAAAAGATGGTGTTCCCGTACGCCCTGAAAAAATTGGGGTATGTGAAGATTTGCCTGTAGGCGTCAAATGTGATCCCCACCGGCCAGAGAAACACCCGGTTGTTGATAATCTCCCTGGGGTCGGACAGGGAGAGCGCAAACATGTACACAAACGGCATAAGGCAGGTAAGCAGCACCAGCGCCATCACAAGATAAATCAGCATATCAAAGGCAACACTGCCCGGGGAGCGGTCACGCATCAGGCTGCACCTCCTCAATAAATGCTGTCGCCGGTAAGTTTTTTGCTCATGGCGTTAGCGCTTACCACCAGCACAACGCCGATCACGCCGCTGAACAGGCCTATGGCGGTGGCATAAGAATAATTGCTTTGTCCGGTTAGACCCGTGCGGTACACCAGCGTGTCGAGGATGTCGCTGACGCCGGAGTTGGAAGGCGTATACATCAAAAGCACTTTTTCAAAACCCAGACTTAACAGGCGGCCCACGTTGAGGATCAGCATCACCATGATGGTGGGCAAAATCGAAGGGATGGTCACATACACAATTTGCTGAAGGCGGCTGGCCCCGTCGATGGTGGCGGCTTCAAACAAATCGCTGTTGATGCCCGTGATGGCGGCCAGGTAGATGATGGCCGTCCAGCCTGTAAACTGCCAGGTATCGGAAAACACATACAGAATGCGGAAGTATTCCGGCTCATTCATAAAGTAGATGGGCTGCATGCCAAATGTATTTTTCAAAAACAGGTTGATGATTCCGCTGCTGGGGGACAAAAGCTCCCCCATGATGGCGACCACCACCACCGTGGATATAAAGCGGGGCATGTAGGACACCGTTTGCACCAGTTTTTTGAAGTGCAGGTTCCGAACCTCATTGAGCAATACGGCGAAAACAATGGGAATGGGAAAGTTCACGATAAGGTTGGTAAGGGAAAGGGTCAGCGTATTGCCAAAAGCCTGCCAGAAGGCTTTGTCACGCATGAACAACTGAAAATAGCGGGTGACAGGCTCCGCCCAGGTTACGCCAAAGGGGCTCATGCCGGGGCGGTAGCGGCGAAAAGCCAAAATGTTTCCAAACATGGGAACATACTTGAACAGGATGAAGTAAATCACCGGCAGAAACAGCATGGCGTACAGCTGCCAGTATTTGAGAAAGTGCCTGCCCATGGTCTCCCTGTATGCCTGTTTTGCCGCCCGGCCGGGCTTTGAACCATCCGCCATCCGTTATCACCTCCATAAGATCAACAGTACGGGCCGCACCATGTGAGGGCCATGGTGCGGCCCTAGACCGTAATACTTTTTTTATCAAACTTTTGGGGATGCATGGAAGGGGCAAAGTTCCGCAATCTCAATCGTCGCGCTGGTTCGCTTCCGCTTCCATCGCTTGTTTCGCTTGATTCCCTCACCTCGCTTCATCCGCCACTGGCGGCGCTCGGTTCAGTCACCCATCCATTGTATTCGTCTCGACCGGCTTTGCGGGTCGGGCGGGGCGCTTGCGTAGCAAGCTTTCCTACACTTTTCACCGGCCGCGCTCCTGCCTGCGCCAAGCGAAGCGATGGATGGTGCGCAGGAGTGCAGGTGAAAAGTGCCCTCCCGCGAAAGTGATATATCACTTTCGCGGTTACTTAGGCATATTGTCGTTGTATAGCTTGCAGAACGTTTCGATGCCCAGGCCCTTCATTTCGGTAACGTACGCATCCCAATCGGCATCAAGTGACTTCTTGCCGGTTAAGAAAGCGTCCATCCACACATCAAAAGCACCAAACAGTGTGGCCTGCAAAAGGCCGGCTTCCTCGGCGGTCATGTCGTCAAACAGCGGGGAGGGCGGAATGGGCTGGATCACATCGCCCATGGCGGCCACTTCCCCATTGATCCTGGCGTAGTTTTCGTCGTACTTGGTCATTTCACGGGCGTTGTACCACACCATCTGGGTCACGTCGGAGCCACAGCCGTAGTTGACCTGCATGGTCTTGTACACGCCGCTGGGAGAATTGCGCAATTCTTCGGCATAGGTGATTACGCCGTTTTCCTCGGAATATGTAACGCCTTCCACACCCAGGCACCAGAGCTTGGCGGCTTCCTCGGAGAAGAAACAGGCGTCGATGGCACGTACCACCTGTTCAAAGTCGGCCCGCTTTAAGGTGGCGGCGGGGAACATGATGCCCGAACCCACGGGGCTCTTGGGCTGATGATGCGCGCCCGCGGGGCCGGAAAGCGCGGGATACATTTGCAGGCTGAAGCCCTCGATTTCAGAGGAGCCTTTTACGCCGCCGATCTGGTCATAGTAGGCATAGGTAGCCATGGCCTTGCCGGTAGCCAGCTTCTGGGCCCAGACATCGCCGTTGATGGGGTCGGCCATTTCGGGGTCCAGCAAGCCTTCGGCATACAGCTTGGCAAAGAAGGTAACATACTGCTTGAACTGCTCGCTGATGGCGCCTTCAAAGTACACCTTGTTCTCATAATCCCAGCTCAGCACATTCGTGCCGGATGCGCCGTTCTTGCCCAGGCTTACGCCGAAGGCAGGCATGGTCATGCGGTACAGCACGCGGGGTCCGGCCAGAATGGTAAGGGGATAGGACTCGGGATAGTCCGCCTTGTACGCCTTGAGGATTTCATACAGGTCGTCATACGTCTTGGGGGCTTCAAGGCCCTTTGCCAGAAGGTAGTCATCCCGCAGGATGAGGCCGCCGTCATAGAAGGGCACGTCAAACAGCGCAGGCAGGTAGTACCGCTTGCCGTCCCCCAGATTCAGGGCATCCACGTTTTCCGTAAGGCCAAACTCCTGTACACGTTCGTTGAAGTTGGGTGTCCAGTCCTTGTAATCGCTGATGGGCACCAGCGCGCCGTTTAATGCCCGGGAGCCGTTGTCACCCTTGGTGGTCTGGTAGAGAATCACATCGGGCGTGTTGGTGCCGGTATCCAGCGCCAGGCCAACCTTGGTGGCGTAATCGGCAATGGGAATCACCTCAAACGTGAGATCCACGTTGAAGCGCTTCTCAATTTCCGAAATGACGAGCCAATCTTCTTTGAAGGGCAGCGTCGCGTTGTCGGAGTAATACAGGGAGATCTTGACGGGTTCTGCTGCCTGGGCGGCTGCACCAGTTGCAGTAAAGCCCAACGCCATGACCAGTACCAGGACAAGCGCCAAGAGTCTTTTCATGGGTTTTCCTCCTTTGATGAAATTCCTCCAGGGTTTTTCAGGGAACAAAACATTGGCCCCGGTTTAAAAATTTATTTCACTATTTTTCGACACAGTGAACCAATGTTTCATTTTCTCAAATTGTAGCATGCATCCTGCAACCTGTCAACAAGGAGGTTGCGGCCTGGAAGAGATCATACTAGAGGCGTTTCACCTCTTAGGAGGCGCACAGGGCTTTTTGATCGCCCTGGACCTTCGGACGCATCCTTTGTTAAAAAGGTTAGCTAAAAAACGACTCTTCACCCTTCGTGCAGGGGATGCGCACCGCGCCATCGAACTAACCCATATCAACAACCGAATCAAAGGACAGGGATGATTTCATGAAGATTGATTTCACCAATTCCACGCCCCAAAGCGCAGTCATCACCGCACGCAGCGCTGATTTTTGCGAGGTCACGCTCGGGGCCGCAGGCGGAGGTATCACACTTCACGAGGCCAGGGGAACAAACAAGCGGTACATTGTCGGTTTCATTGAGGTGTTGGAAGACCACAGCGCGGCCATGACGCTGCGCTGCTATACGAAAGGCGCCGAAAAAGACAGGATACGCATCCGCTTTGGTCTTTTGCCCAGGTTCAAAACCCTTTTGTGTTTCGACCTGAATTGGCTGGACAACGGCTCCATCTTTACCAACCGTACAAAGGGAACGCTGAAGCTGGTGATCCATGGCCAGCGCACGGACATACAAGCGGTGGACCGGTTTGTTTTGGGCATGGAAAAAGCGTTCCATAACGTGCGCGTACGCTTTGAAAACTTTATGCTGACAGACGAGTACCCCACCGATTTTCCCATTCCCGACGCAAAGCTGGTGGACGAGTTCGGCCAGTGGAAAAACAAGGACTGGCCAGGCAAAATCCATACCTTTGACGGGCTGAAAAAAGCACTTGCGGCAAATGAAGGCAAGGCTGCTTACCCGTTTCCCGAATGGAACAGGTGGGGCGGAGACAGCACGCGCAAGCTGAAAGAGGGCTCGGGCTTTTTCTCCACGGCAAAAACAGCGGACGGACGCTGGCATCTTTGCGACCCCGACGGCTATGAGTATTTTTCCCTGGGTCCCTGCGGTACCCGCCCGGGCGATTTTTGCCGGGTGGACGGCTTTGAAAAGCTGTGCGACTGGCTGCCCGATGAATCGGACCCTGCGTACCGCGACCAATATTTTACCGGCAGCCGCCGCCGGACGGCTTACATGCCCATGGACAGCTATAAAATGGTGAGCTTCGCCGCATTGAATCTTATGCGGGTATACGGCACTGACTGGCGGGACAAATGGGAGGAGATATCCCACCGCATCCTGATGGGGCACGGCATCAACTCCCAGGGCAATTTTCCGGAGCTTTGTGTAAACAACGGCAGTACGAAAATCTCCTATGTACGGGAGCTGCCCCATTTCCCCGTAACGGATACGCTGATCTTCCGGGATTTCCCGGATGTCCTGTCGCCGCAGTACCATGAAAAAGCTACACAATACGCCATGAAGCTTGAGGAATGGAAATCAGATCCCTGGCTGATTGGCTATTTCCTTCGGAATGAACCGGAATTCCATTTTGTCGAAAACCTGCTTATTGCCGATGAGGTGCTGCACAATCCCGCCAAAACCCATTGCCGGGCCGGGTTCATTGCATACCTGAAAGAAAAGTATCAAACCATCGAATCGCTGAACCATACCTGGGGAACGGCCTTTTTTGACTTTGAGGCTTTTGAGAATCCCATGGATTGCTGTTCTGTGTTGTATCCCGGCTCGATGCCCGATATTCTTCATTTCTCAACGCATCTGATCCGTGAATACATCAAGGTGCCCTCCCTGGCTTGCCGGGCAATAGACAAAAACCATTTGAATCTGGGGCTGCGCTGGTCAAAAGCAAACAACAAGGTCATGATGGAAGGCTGGGAGTACTTTGACGTATTCTCCATCAACTGTTATGATTTTGACCCCACTTCTGATTTGGACTTTGTGCTGCATGCCGGGGTCGACCTGCCTGTATTGATCGGCGAGTACCACTGCGGCGCGCTGGACAGGGGCCTTCCTGCCACGGGTTTAAAAGGTGTCTTGAATCAGCAGGAACGCGGAGTCATGTGGCGGTACTTCGTTGAAAAATGCGCAGCCCATCCCCTGGGCACAGGTGCACACTGGTTCCAGTACAACGACCAGTTCTGCCTGGGCAGGTACGATGGCGAGAATTACCAAATCGGCATGGTGGATATC
>JAEZLW010000081.1 GCA_023415145.1 Bacillota bacterium
CGCGTCCGCCGCCCCCCCCCCCCCCCCCCCGCCAAACTCAAGTTTCAACCAATATGGTCTGGATTAGTTGGGGGTCTTCTCCAGGAGGGCCTGCTCCTCAGCCAGCATGGCGGAGACATCCTCCATGGCTTCATACGCACGGTACATGATGTTGGTGCGGATGGCGGTCATGGTCTTGGGCAGGTTTTCGCTCACCACGATGGCGGGAATCTCATCCTGCACCTGGATCAGAGCGTCGAAGGGGAAGTTGGCAAAGTAATCGATGAACTTGTTGGGCTTTTTGAGTTCTTCGTTGGTCCACAGCGCTTTGCGGATGGGGTCAAAGCCCATGATTTCCCAAATTTTGAGGTTGCCTTCTTCGCTGAGCTTTGCAAAGCCCAGGAAGTCGATGGCCAGTTCCTGATTCTTGCACTGGTTGGTAACGGAGGTGCCGGTGCCGCCAAGGCCCACAGAACGCGGCTGGCCGGCTTCGAACACGGGGTTGGGCATTACCAGGATCTTGCCCTTGAGGTCAGGCATGTAATCGGTGAACCGGCCCATGTACCAAAAGGGCATCGTGATGGAAGCAGCGCCGCCGGCGTTCATGAAGCCGTAGTATTCTTCGGCATGGTGTCCGCTGCCGGGAGCTACGACTGCAGTGCCTTCATTGATCATGTCCTGATAGAACTTGAGGCCTTTGGCCATTTCGGGGGTGTTCACATTGGGCTGCCCGTCGGGGGTGAGAAGATCGCTGCCCTGCTCGGTCAGCATCTGCCAGAAGGACCAGGGATCGTTGGCTTCCACGGTGGTCATGGGCACGCCCGTCTTTTCCAGTACGGTCTTGCCTGCATTGGCATAATCTTCCCAGGTGACGATGCTGGCGGGATCGATGCCGGCGGCATCCATGATTTCCTTGTTGTAATAGGTCACGGAAGCGCCTACGTGGAAGCAGATGCCGTAGTAGTTGCCGTCCTTGGCGTAGATGTCCACGCGGGACTTGACGATGTTGTCAAGCTCCGGCTCCACCACGCGGTTCAGGGGAACCAATTGGGTTTCGCCCATCAGGTAGTTGGCGTATTTGCCGATTTCGATGTCCACGATGTCGGGGGCACCGGTGCCGGACTGCAGGGCGATGAGCAGCTTGTTGTGCATGTCATCGTAACCCAGGGAGGTGGGATTGATGGCGACGGGCCGGTCGGGATTCTTTTCGTTCCAGATTTCAGCCATTTTCTGGTAGAACTCCACGTGCAGGGCGTTGAAGGTCCAGAATTCGAAGGTGGTCACTTCCGCCGCGGATGCCGCCGGGATGAAGGCCGTCAGGGACAGCAGCATCATAAGGATCAAAGCCAGGGATACAAGCTTCTTCATGCGTCTTCCTCCTGTTGATTTGTGAATCTATTTCGCAAGCCTATCATCTTCCGGGTGAGGGCCCTTCCCCCGGCTGTCTGATACGCTCCCAACATGGGCATTCTTCCTGGGACACATCCTTTTGCTGTTCACAATGTCCAATTGACGCGGAACCTTTAGGTTCCTAAGCTTTTGTGAAAGGGCTTTCAGCATTTGTCAACCCTTCCGCGAAACCGGTATAGAAAGTTCTTTCCTTGGCCAGTCGTACATCCTGTTATCCTGAACACAGTATATGATAAGCAGATATGTATGTCAATATGAACAGAAAAAAATACATTTTAGTGTGCTATATGTTGATTTTTCAGTACATTCCACCGTGTAAAATAGAATATGTCATGAACTTGCGAGTTATTCACTTCCATGTGAATTACACGACCATAGGCATGTTTAAAGTATGCAGGAATCACACGCTGCCACACCGAATTGCACTGCCATCGGAGGGATTTTCGTATGAAGCGTTACATAGGGCTGGATATCGGAGGCACCAAATGTGCCGTGCTGCTGGCATACCTTCACCAGGGAATCTGTATTGAGGATAAGTTGCGGTTTCAGACGGAATCGGAGAAGGGGTTACATCACACGCTGGCACGGCTGTATGAATCCATAGATGCAATCCTTGCAAGGAACAACCTGAAGCATAAAGACATTGCAGCCATCGGCATCAGCTGCGGCGGTCCGCTGGACAGCAAAAAAGGCGTTATCCTTTGCCCGCCCAATTTACCGGGGTGGGAAAGCATTCCCCTGCCAAAAATGCTTATGCTGAAATACGGCATACCTGCCTTTTTACAAAACGACGCCAACGCCTGCGCACTGGTGGAATGGTATCTTGGGGCGGGGCGCGGCACAGAGAATATGGTGTTTTTGACCATGGGCACTGGCATGGGCGCCGGGATCATCGCCGAAGGCAGACTCGTAAACGGCCATACCGGCATGGGCGGCGAGGTAGGCCACCTGCGCCTGACGGAGATAGGGCCGGTAGGTTTTTACAAGGCAGGATCGTTTGAAGGCCACGTAAGCGGCGGCGGCATCGCCCGCCAGGGAGCCGAGCTTACAAAAAGGTTGATTCGGGAAGGCCGGGAGCCCGCCTGGGTGAAGGACGGGCATACGGCGGATGCAGCAGATGCCGAATTACTGGCCGCTTACGCCAGGGCCGGGGATCAGGACGCTTTGGCTTTCTTTCATCAAATCGGTCGGATGCTGGGCAGGGGGATCAGCCTTCTTGTGGATACCCTGAACCCGGAGCTTGTGGTCATCGGCAGCATCTTTGTGCGCTGCGGGGATCTGTTGCGCCCGGCCATGGAGGAGGAGCTGAAGAAAGAGGCTATCCCCCATTCCCTTGCGGGCTTTTCGGTAGTGCCTGCCCAAACCGGGGAAAGCCTGGGAGATTTCGCCTCCATCATGGCGGCGCTGTACGCGCTGGACATCGACCCCATACTGGAGGGGCCGGAGCGGGAAGAGCGCGTTCTTGCCCCCTATGAACGGCTGTTTGCGCGGTATCCGGCACTTAGCGCTTGCCGGGAACAGGTGATGGACGCCTATATCATGCTCAGGCGCTGCTTCTGCAAGGGAAACAAGCTGCTGCTTGCTGGCAACGGCGGAAGCTGCGCCGACTGCGACCATATCGCAGGCGAACTGATGAAAGGCTTCTGTTTGAAGCGGCCGCTTGCATGCCCTGTGCAGGAAAAACTGAGAGAAGCATTGGGAGACGATTATCCGGGCGCTGAAGCGCTTTTGCAAGGCGCGCTGCCTGCTATTTCGCTGACGGCTCACCAAGCGGTAAACACCGCCTTTGCCAATGACGTAAAGGCGGAGCTTTCCGCCGCCCAGCAGGTGATAGGTTATGGTAAGCCCGGTGATGTGCTGCTGGCCCTAAGCACCAGCGGCAACGCCCGCAACGTATGCCTGGCGGCAAAAACGGCCAAGGCGCTGGGGCTTAAAACAATAGCACTCACCGGCGAAGCAGGAGGGCATCTTAAGGAAATATGCGATCATGCGGTTACGGTGCCGGGGATAACACCTGCGGATGTGCAGGAATTGCACCTGCCGGTATATCATACGCTGTGCGCCATGCTGGAGGAAAATTTTTTCGGAACCTCGGAAGAATAACGCAATGATACTGCCCTGAAAACAGAGAGCGAGGCGAGTATCCCAAGGCTTCCCCTCGGAGGGGAAGCTCAGCGTATCAAAAAAGTGGCGATGCCACTTTTTTGAGTTTTTCCCTCGCCGCACTGCACAAAGACTGCGCCTTTGTGCGGCCGTTTGCTCGGGCAAGGTGGGAATTTCTTCGAAATTACTGCGAAAACCACCGCACATGTCGCTGGTTTTCGATCTATTATTGGAGGACTTCGGCCCTCCAATACCTCCCAATAGGTTTTTTGACAGTCTGGGCTTCCCCTCGGAGGGGAAGGCTCAAAATGCACACCATGCACATATTTTCATCCCTTGGATGTTGCTTGCATCATGGGTGGCTTAAAACCTTCGCCCGCTGCCGCCGCCATGAGTGCGCCCGCTGGAGGAGCGGTGCGTTCCGCTGCGCCCGCCCATGCCCCCGCCTCCGGTGGTGGATGTTGCCCTTGGCACCCTGGTCACCTGGGTGCGAAGGTAAACGTCTGTAGCGCCGGTGATGTTCACGGCGGCATTCTTTTTCACATCGTACTGATAGGCGGAGCCTTTCATGCCATACTTGTGCCGCACCGCAAGAAAGAAGACATATCCCATGGCAAGGCCTGCTAACAGCGCGATGGCGGCCTCCCCCACGGTCAAATCCCGGGGCTTTGCATACCAGTCAATGTTTCCTTCCTCATCCTGGTTGTACTGGTTGGCGGGTATGCCGTTTTGCAGGTACAGGGAAAGCTGGGCCAGCGTCATGTACGCAGCATCGCCGTATTTTGCCTTGGACAGATAGGCATACGCCGTGTCCAACAGGGCGCTTAGGCGTTTGTCAGTGACATAGCGGATCATTAGGCCCGTGGTGGAAATGGTGGGAACCCGGTTGTTCATGTCGATCAGAAACAAAAGGCCGCTGAAATCATCGCCCTTGCCAAATCCGTTACTGTCATAAAAATCATCGGCATACTCCAGCGACCTGCCCGTTTTCGCATCGTTTGATGTAAGAACGACAATGTCCATGTTGTACCGCTTTTGTATGGTTGCTATCAAGTCTTCCAGCCTGGCAATTTCGCTTTGGCTCATCAGCTTGGCATTGTCAAACACCCTTTGGCTGCCCTGCCCCAGCGAATCGCCTAGGGCGGCAAGGGGCAGCAGCAACATGCATACGGCAACGACGGCTACAATCCTCTTCATATACTGATCCCCCTATCTACACAAAGAAATAGAAAACCGCCAGCAGTATGCCGCATACAAGGGCAGCCAGTATGCCGCCGTGCAGCAGCAGCTTTTTCTTGTCCACCGGCAAAACGCCGCACACCTGACCGGTCTGCCCGTTCATGATGTAATAGTACATTTTCCCCTCGTCGCCCCGGTAGGTCATGACCCACGTAGGCAGCAGGGCGTAGCGGTACCTGTTCCCTTTGAGCTTCATGGTGGTGGAGCCAACCAAAGACGAATACGGCGTACCGGATGTGATAAGCGGCTGGGCATAGCCTTGCAGTTCCGCCTCCACGGAGCTGCGGATGGCCTCCTTGGCCACATCCCGCTTTTCGGCCATAAAGCCGGACAGGAAGGAGGGGGCAAAGTCGACAAGTTCGTTAAGCTCAAAGGGGTGAACGCCGTCGGAAAGCTTGCGGTCGGCCTTTTGAAGCGCGCTGCGCTGAATATTGCGGAAGGAGATATCCCCGTCCCTGGATACGCTGTAATACTTGGTGGTGGTGATGTTATGCTTTGCTGTTGACGTGTGGCTCACAATTTGGCCTTCGCCGGTGAAGCTGGCCGACGCCTCGTAATCCGCCAGCCAATAAGGGTAATAGACGCCGGACAACCTCTGCACGCTTTCTTCAGAAATGAATTCTTGAGGAACATATTTCTTTTTGCGGATCCAGCCAAAAAACCTGTCCTTTGCGCTCTGCTTGTCATACGCAAAGGGCAGCAGCGCGTCGGGCCGGAATTCTTCCTGAAGCCTTCCCATGATCACCACCGGATTATGGCAGTAATAGCACATGGTGGCGGCGGTGGTGTCGCTGGTTACAAGCTCTGCGCCGCAGCTGGGGCAGGAATAAAGGTATTGCTCATCTCCCTTTGCTTTCTCCTGCATGGCTGCCTTGTCATCCTGCTGGTCAAGATGCTCCTTGTCAAATGTGCTGCCGCAAAACTCGCAGGCAAACGTAGCGCTGTTTGGTTCAAACTTCAGCGCATTCCCGCAGGATGGGCACTTGTATGTAAAAGCAGGCATACTCAATCCTCCCTTTGATCCTTCATCAAAATGCATATGCGGTTATACCACAGTTTAAATACAGGCGGCTTTTTATACGCCATGCATTGCGTCAGCCTTCCAATCGAAGTAATTCCTCCATCTGCGATTCCCCAAGCACCTTCACACCGTTTTTTGAAAGCAGCTCCGCCGTTATGCCGCTGCCTTGTGTAAGCTTGCCGCAAAAAGTACCATCGTATATTTCTCCATGTCCGCAGGAGGGGCTGCGTTCCTTCAATATGGCATACTTGCATTGATAAAGCTTTGCCATGGCCAGCGTTTCCTCCGCCCCTTTCAAGAAGGCTTGCGTTACATCCTGCCCCGATTTGGTGACAATATTGTCCCCCACCCGCTCGGATGGGTCCCTTGGCGTGGGCAGTCCCCCGAATATTTCCGGACAGACGGGAATCAAATGATGCTTTTCCATCAACTGCTTCATACGAGAATGGCATTTGCCCGACCCGTCGTACCGGCAGTGGATGCCAAGCAAACAAGCGCTGATCAATATGTTCATACGGCTCATCCGCCTTCCATTATTGCTTTCAAACAATGCTGATCTCTGCCTTCCTCATATATTTTACCATATTGCCATGAACCAATGATCTTACAATACGTTAACTTTTTTGATAACTATTGCGGATGATAAGCCGGCCAACCCTATGGGCCAAACAATTGCCATTTTGATTATTCTTAAAAAATCAGCTATACTGTACATGTGATCATTATCAACGAAGGAGCCAAAATGACTGCATCAATATTGCACCCCGAATTTTTAAACATCGCCGATGAAAAAACGGGTAATACGTTTTTCGGAGGCTTTCAGGAATGGTATGAAAACGAATGGCACCGCATGGCAGGCTGCGGCCCCACCTGCGCGGCGAATGTCCTTTCCTACCTTGCCAAGACGCGCCCGGAGCTTACAAGCTTGTACGCCTACGAGGCCATGAGCCTTACCGATTTTGTAAAGCATATGGATGACGCCTACCGGTTTGTTACGCCCGGAAACATGGGCCTGAACAAGGTGGAAATGTTTACAGAAGGCATCGTACAGTTTGCCAAAAGCCGGGGCATTACCCTGACCCCCCATGTGTTCGACGCGCCCGGCAACATGGCAAGAAACCGCGCACCGGTTCATGACCTTGCATCATTTGTGAAGGCCGGCTTGGAAGCCGACTGCCCAATAGGCTTTTTGAACCTGACCAAGGGCAAGGTGAAAAACATACAGGGCTGGCACTGGATCACCATCACCAGGGCGGACATTGACGACAATACCCTGTTCACCTGTGCTTCTGATGAAGGGAAGGAGATCTGCTTCGATTTGAGGCTGTGGTACCTTTCTACCCGCATGCGCGGCGGGCTGGCCTATTTCACCTGATATGAACACCAAAGGCGGGGAGGCAATATGTCAAACAAGCATGATATGTACTTCCGGGCAAACATAGGACCCGGCGGGATTCCCACGTTACCAGCCGGCCAAGATGTTCAGAAAGGAGCTGATGCCATCCAAAAATAAAAGGAGAAATTGCATATGAATAAAGCGCATTCCCTTTTAGGAACGCTGCGTTTGTTGAAAGGAAACCAGCGGGCCTGTATTTTTGCAGAACCCTTTTGGGCAATCCCCTACAATCTTTTTACGCCGTTTGCCTCCATGTACATGTCTGCGGTAGGTTTAACCGATCCGCAAATCGGGCTGATCGCCAGTCTTGGTCTTTTGCTGCAATTCATTTGGGGGCTGTTTTCCGGCGCGATCGTTGACAAATACGGCAGGCGCCGTACGATGCTGGTGTACGGCCTTTTGTGCTGGACCATTCCATGCGGTTTGTGGGCCATCGCCCAAGGTTACTTGCATTTTTTGCTGGCAGTGTTTTTTAACAGCATGTGGTGGGTGACGGGAAACAGCTTCAGTTGCATGATCATTGAGGACGCCGATGAGAATTTGCTTGTGAATACCTATGTTATCCTCAATATATTGGGAATGCTGGCAGGATTCTTATCGCCCATCGTGGGATTGTACATCGACCGGTTCACCCTTGCGCCCACCATGCGGGTGGTTTATGCTTTGTCTCTTGTGCTGATGACTGGCAGATTTCTGCTCCAGTTCCGCTTGTCCCACGAAAGCGCCATCGGGCTCAAGCGCATAGAGGAATGCAGGTGCCGCTCCATTGCTTTCCTGGCCCTTGGTGACTGGCATGTGTATGTAAGGGTGATTTTACAAAAGCGTGTCCTTCTGTGCGTGATCTGGATGACGCTATCGACCTGCTTCAACACCATACAGGTCACCTTCTGGCCGCTGTTTGTGACAGGCGTCTATGGCATTGATGATTCCCTGGTTGCCGTGTTCCCCATGGTGAAAACAGCGGTTTCCCTGCTGGTATACCTTTTTATAGCACCCCGCATCAGATTGCACATGGTCAGGCGTCCGTTGCTATCCGGGCTTATTGCCCAGGCGCTGGGGCTTTTTGCGCTGCTTGTTTGCATGCCTTTTTCAACCATTATGGTGTGGGCTGTGTTTTTCTCGGCAGCCTGCGATGCGTTCGGCCTTTCTATGCTAGGCCCTTTGAGCGAGTCGCTGATGTCGGTAAGCTTGCCCAGCCTTGAGAGGGCGCGGATGAACAGCTTCATTTTTGCAGTGATCCTGCTGTTCTCAACGCCTGCGGGGTGGATCGCCGGCCAGCTTTCCCAATACAACCGGGCACTTCCCCTTTTGCTGAACCTTTTTTTGCTTGCGATGCAGGCCGTGGTGGCATTGTGCATCGCGCATCATGTGAAGGTTTCGCAGAATCAAGTGGTTTTGTAGCGAGCTGGGCGGTCTCATATGATGATTTTAGTCACAAGAGATGCGACGATTTAGCTTCCGGGGTTGTGAGCGGCAGCGAGTAATACACCTACCCCGCCAGATGGGCAGGATATCCCTGGTCGCCCCCGCAGAAGCGAAACAGCCCAATAAACCCCTATTCGTAGATTCGCATCCTCTTCTATGGGTCCAGGGCCCGCAGGCCCTGGTCGTTTCAAGGGGGATATGGGGAGTGCAGGGGGGAGGTAAGGGGGGAAATCGAAATCCCCCCTACTCCCTCCTGCGTCCTTGTCAGCGCAGCATGCACTGTTTGCATTTCCCTGAGCGTGTGCTACAATGGCATACAGTGATTTCAATACTCACAAAAGAAGGGATGATTCCATGCTTATCATTCGCGGCGGCATGATCCACAACGCCATAAAGCCGGAGCCCTTTGCAGCCGATATCCTGATAGAAGAGGGAAAAATAAAGGCCATCAGCCCGAACATCTCCTGTGAAGGTGCGCAAGCGGTGGATGCAACCGGGCTTTCTGTATATCCCGGCTTTGTGGAAGCCCACGGCCACAGCGGCCTGGACGGTTACGGCATCGGGTATGAGGGCCAGGATTACAACGAAATGAACGACATCCTGTCTCCCCAGCTTCGGGCCATCGATGCCATCCAGCCCATGGACCAGGCGCTGAAGGAAGCCAGGGAAGCCGGTGTCACCTGCCTTTGCGTCGGCCCCGGCAGCGCCAACGTACTGGGCGGCACCTTTGCGGCCATCAAGCCCATAGGAGTAAGGGTGGACAAGATGCTGGTGAAGAAGGAATGTGCCATGAAGTGCGCCTTTGGGGAAAACCCCAAGCGCTGCTACAGGGAAAAAGGCGATTCCACCCGCATGTCCACCGCTTCAAAGCTTCGGGAAATGCTGTTCAAAGCCAAGGAATACCAGCAGAAGCTGGAGGCCGCCGGGGATGACATGAGCAAAAAGCCCGCCTTCGACATGAAGCTCAATGCCCTTCTGCCAGTGCTGCGCCGGGAGATGCCCCTAAAGGCCCACGCCCACCAGGCCGACGACATGTTCACCGCACTGCGCATTGCCAGAGAATTTCAGGTGGATATCACATTGGAGCACTGCACCGAGGGCCATCTTATCGCCGATGAGCTGGCAAAGGAAAACGTGCCCCTGGCGGTAGGCCCCACCCTTGGCCATGCCGTAAAGTTTGAGCTGCGCAACAAAAGCTGGGAAACGCCGGGCGTATTGCAAAAGGCAGGCTGCCAGGTATCCATCATCACCGATTCCCCTGTGATTCCGCAAAAATACCTGGCACTGTGCGCCGGGCTGGCCGTCAAATCCGGCATGGACCCTTTCGGCGCGCTGCAGGCCATAACCATCAACCCTGCCCGCCACATCGGCATCGCCGGCAGAGTAGGTTCCCTGGAAGTTGGCAAGGATGCCGATATCGTCCTCACCGACGGTTCCCCCTTTGAGGTGAGCACCAATGTGAAGATGGTGTTCATCGACGGAGAACAGGTTTACATGCAGGCATAGGGTCATATTTCATAATTTTGCATATTTTGCTTGCATTTTATGGGTACGTGGGATATACTACTGCACAAATCAAGGAAAGGGGCTGTAAACGTGTTCAAAACAGTATTAGCTATCCGGAATAATGAACACGGTCAGTCTGCGTCCGGTTGCAGCGGAACGCAGGCTTTGGCCTCTTTTATTTTTTTCAGGATGATGTAGTACACCTACAATCATATCTAAACCAAAAGCGGCCAAGGCGAGAAACCTGAGCCGCTTTTCGCTTTACAGACGATCAAGACAGGGAGGGCTTGGATATGTTGAAACCCCTTGAAACCGAACGATTGATTCTTCGTACATTCACTCAGGATGACTTTTCCGCTGTCCACAGCTATGCAAACTGCCCTGAAAACATCCTTTACATGGTGTGGGGACCTAATTCACAGGAGGATACACAAGCATTTATCCGCATGGCCATTTCAAAAGCGGATGAAACCCCATGCACCAATTACCAATATGCCGCCGTTATAAAAGATACCGGCAAACTCATTGGCGCCTGCAACCTTTTGGTGTCGGGCGATGAGGCGGAAATCGGCTGGATATTGCACCGTGATTTTTGGAAGCAGGGTTATGGGACTGAGATGGGCAAGGCCATGCTGAGGCTTGGTTTTGACGAGCTTCCATTGCATCGCATCATCGCCCATTGCGATGCGGAAAACTACGGTTCCTACCGTGTCATGGAGAAAATCGGCATGCGCCGCGAGGGTTTGTATCTTGAAGGACGACCGGCGAACAAGACTTCCGACAAGAAATATGGCGACGAATTGTCCTATGCCATCCTGAAAAAGGAATGGGATATACAGAAAGAAATAGATAATTACAACGCCCTTCCATGCAGCTTTGAAGGGTTTATTGACCTGCCTGAGCTGAAAGACGGCGAAATTTACCTTGTCTGTACGGCGAAAAAACCGGCTGACCCTGTCAAGAAATACGTTCCAGCCTATGACTTCATCGTCTGCAAAGGCGGAGAAAAGATCGGCGAAATCAACCTGAGAATCGGGTATACCGACGGGCGGTATTATGGCGGGCAGATAGGCTATGGCATTGATGCAAAGTACCGTGGCAACGGGTATGCGGTAAAGGCCTGCCAATTGCTCTTGCCTGTGATCAAGGCCCACGGCATGAAAAAACTGTTGATTACAAACAACCACACCAATACCGCATCCAAACGCGTCTGTGAAAAGCTTGGCGCCAGGCTTTTGCGCGTTGCCAGACTGCCGGAGTGGCATGATCTGTACAAGGCGGGCGGGCGGTTTGAGAATATATTCGAATGGCGTGTGGAGTAATTGCGTATAAACATCTTTTTCAGCTCTTGAACATACAGCCGGATGAAGCAATCTTTCACGGCGAATGATATAGGGAAAAGATTCGATCAAGGAGAGGAAAGCAGCAGTGTCTTCCCCAGTATCATCAACCCCTGAAAGAAACGTTGCACGCATTGCCTTCGTTTATTTTGCCGTGCTGCTAGTGGCCTGGAGCGGCGCATGGCTGCTATATGCGTGGCTGAGGGAGCAGAACGCGCTTTTTAACCAGCCTTTGAACCGCTTTCTTTACTGGCTCGTGATGCGGGTCCTTTTGTGGGTGGTGCCATCCCTTAAGCTGATCCGCCTTTCAGGAAGAGGTGTTCGGGAGGTGCTTGGGTTTGACCGCGCAAGAGCCATCCTCCTGTGGGGTGGAATCACCGGTCTCATCTGGGGCGGCAGGGCTCCCCTGTTTCAATGGCTTGCAGGCCGTCCACTGCACCCCATCGTGTTTGACTGGTCCTTTGTGACGGCGGTTATCTATGTACCCCTGGTGGAGGAAATCACGTTCCGCGGCGCAATCATGGGCGCGCTTCAAACCCGCATGAATTTTGCGCCGAGCAACCTGATCACCGGGGTATTGTTCCTGCTGATCCACTTCCCAAGCTGGTATTTTGAAGGTGTCTTTGCATCAGGCTTGATGTCTTCCTCCAGCGCTGTGCTGGGCATACTGCTGCTGGGCTTTCTATTTGGTTATGTCTCCCACAGGAGTAAATCGGTGGCCGCTGCGACACTTTCGCATATGCTGAACAACTTGTTCCAGCGTTTTGTGAACTGACGTCACCGAAAAATCCGCTCCACGTAATCGGCCACCCACTGATTTCGCGTTTTATCATCCCGCAGGTTCACGCCCAAGTCCTGCCTGATGACATCCGTGCGCAAAAAAGTGCCCTGGAAATCGAGTATGATCATGGTGGTGATCATCCCAGGGTCATCCGAGCTGTTTCTTTCCTTTAATGCCGCCTCCACCAAAGGCCGGTAGGCACGGATGGTTTGGGCAGTGTTGTCGCCCAAATCGGGCTTTTGGTGGTCGGTGAGGATGGATATCCTGGAGATATTCTCATTGTGATAGAGAAAATAGAACGTGCGCGAAAGCATGCGCCTTAGCTTTTCCACAGCGGAGGATGCCGAAACGGTTTCGGCATCCTTGTCAAATCCTGCGATCACATCGCCGATCAACACCTGCACGCACTTTGCAATCAGGTTCTCCTTCGTCTGGAAATGGTAGTTGACCTGGCTTACGCTGATGCCGGCCTCACGGCAGATATCCCGAACGGTGATGTCCGTAAGGCCGCTGCCCTTGCCCTCTATCAGCCTGATGGTATCCCGTATAATCTTCTGCTTGATGTCCTTCATTGAAACGCCCCTGTCAGCGGATCACGGGGAAAAGCCGCGCGATCAGGGTTTTTGCCGCGATGCAGGCGGCCAGCACCCACAACGCCGCCGTGGGATCGGCAAGAACGGGCAGCTTCCACCGGAAGATTTGCGTCAAAAAGGACAGCAGCGCCACCGTGCCGATGACATACCCCAGTATCGTCAGCGGATGTGCCGGTGCGGCGGTAATGAACTTCCCGACGCTGAAGGTGCAAAAGGCCATCCCGATGATCCCCAGCGTGATGACGGCCGACCTGGGCCCTTCGATGAATAAGATTTTTTTGCCGGATAGCCCTGCGTACACAATCAGGCCTGTAACGGCAAGCGTTAAAATTGCGATCAACATTCCTTGCATGGGCAATACCTTTTCTGCTTTCTCCATTGTAATACTCCCCTTCATTTTCGAACAATGTTTGAAACTTTGTTCGCAAGGAGTATATGGCATTGATATAAATTTGTCAATAGGTTTTGAAAAGAAATCCAAACATTCATTTTCAGTGAACGAAGCCCATTGAAAACGGAGCACCACCCAGCGCTAAGCGCTGGGTGGTGTGTACTCTGCAAGGATATACTGAAACAGATTGTACAAAGCACGGCGATAGTTGTCACGATAAGCTTACCATGCATACGCCTCCGGCGCTTCACCGCCGGGGCCCGGGAAAATTTCATCCAGCTTTTTCAGCACATCCTTCGACAGCTTGATTTCCACCGACCGGAGCGCATCGTCAAGCTGCTTCAAGGTCCTGGGGCCAATGATGGGGGCCGTGACGGCAGGATTATGCAAAAGCCATGCCAGGGCCACGTTGGATTCGCTTTCACCGATTTGGGCACACAGCTCGGCGTAAGCCGAAAGCTGTGCCCGCTGGCTGTTTGTCAATTCCGACGCTGCCTCCGCGGCCCGCCGGCTGCCCGCTTCAGTCACCAGCGCATGCCCGCTTAATAAACCGCCGCCCAGCGGGCTCCAGGGGATCACGCCCAGGCCCATCTCCCGTGCGGCAGGCAGCACCTCCAATTCGGGCAGCCTGCACATCAAATGGTACTTGTGCTGCTCGCATACAAGCCCCAGGAAATTGCGCTTCTCAGCCGCCGCCTGGGCATAGGCCAGATGCCGTGCGCCAAAGTTGCTGGCACCAATATAATAGGCCTTGCCCTGGTTCACCAGCGCTTCAAACACACCCCACAGTTCATCCCAGGTGGCATGGCGTTCCACATGATGCATCTGATACAGTTCAATGTGATCGGTTTGCAATCGTTTGAGTGAGCCTTCGATATGCCTGCGGATTTTGTAGGCAGACAGTCCCCTCTCATTATTGGGGCCATCCAGCTCATCATTCATATCGCCATATACCTTGGTGGCCAGCACCACTTTTTCACGCCTGCCGCCCCCCAATTGAAACCAGCGGCCAATGATCTCCTCCGTCCAGCCTGTATGGCCTCCATTGGAGCGGCCATACCCGTTGGCAGTATCAAAAAAGGTAATGCCGGCATCCAGCGCTTTGTCCATGATGTTAAAAGCTTCTTTTTCACTGGTGCGCGGTCCAAAGTTCATGGTACCCAGGCACAGGCGGCTGACCTTCATACCGGTTCTGCCAAGATAAGTATACTTCATGTTGATTCCCTCCTGTAAGCGCCAAAAAGCCATCCGCTTACGGCAGATTGTTTCCCGCGGCCAGGTAGATTTCATACCACTCTTCCCGGGTAAGCCTGACATCGGCGGCCTTTGCGCAATCCTTCAATCTTTCTTCGTTCATGGTGCCTGTTACTGGCTGCATGTTGGCCGGATGGCGCAAAAGCCAGGCAATGGCGATGGTGGTGTTGGTTACATTGTACTTGGCGGCGATTTCATTGATCTTTGCGTTGAGCTTGGGGAATGCCTCGTTGTTCAGGAACACGCCCTGAAAGAAGCCGTACTGGAAGGGTGACCAGGGCTGGACGGTGATGTCATTTAGGCGGCAAAAGTCCAGCACGCTGCCGTCCCTGTTGACGGCGGTATCATCCAGCATGTTCACGTGAAGGCCCTGGGAGATCATGGTGGCGTTGGTGATGCTCAATTGCAGTTGGTTGGCCACGATGGGCTGCTTGACATATTTTTTCAGCAACTGCATTTGCATGGGGTTTTGGTTGGATACGCCGAAATGGCGAACCTTGCCGCTGCTTTGAAGCTTATTGAAGGCCTCGGCTACCTCCTGGGGCTCCACCAGCGCGTCGGGGCGGTGCAGAAGCAGCACATCCAGATAGTCGGTTTTCAGGCGCTTCAGGCTGCCATCCACAGACTTCAAAATGTGTTCCTTTGAAAAATCGAAGGCCACTCCCCTTCTGATTCCGCACTTGGATTGCAGGAAAATCTTTTCGCGCACAGCGCTGTTCATATGGATGGCATCGGCAAAAATCTCCTCACATGCGCCGTCGCCGTAAACATCCGCGTGGTCAAAAAAATTGGCCCCTATGTCCAGCGATGACTTGACAAAGCTTTCAGCTTCCTGTCTGCTTAAACGGCTAATCCGCATACAGCCTACCGCGATCACCGGAACCTGAAGATTGGAAACACCCAGTTGCATCGTTCTCATGGCTATCTTCCTCCTTAAGCTTCGGGCTTATTTCGGCACGGGCATCGCCGCTTTTGCCCTATAAGTGTGTTTGTTATTATCATAAACCTTAAACTTGACTCTGAGTCAAGAGATAAATGAAAATGTTTATAAGCTTTCTGTTGCAGACAGAGCAGGGAAAAGGATGCCTGCTCTTGAATCAATACCAGTAATTTATGAGAAGGAGCAACCAATATGAAGATCGCGAAGCTGGAGCTGTTCAAGGTCCCGCCGCGCTGGCTATTTTTAAAGATCACCACAGACGACGGGCTGTCCGGCTGGGGCGAACCAATTGTGGAGGGCCGGGCCGAAACCGTCCGTGCCTGCGTGCAGGAGCTATCAGATTATCTTCATGGCGCTGATCCAAGGCGCATTGAGGATATCTGGCAGGTTCTCTACCGGGGCGGGTTTTATCGGGGCGGACCTATTCTTACCTCCGCCATCTCCGGCATCGAGCA
>JAEZLW010000208.1 GCA_023415145.1 Bacillota bacterium
ATGTGAAAAGCGTCATCGCAACGCCCAGCACCACATCGCCGGTCAGCAGCAGCGTGGAGGATACCGTGCCGAAAAACCCCCCGGCAGCCGCAAAGAACATGGTGATGACGGCAATCAACGTAGGGAAGCGGCCGTTGCATGGCACAAAGTTGTTGGTGAGGATGGCAATCAAACGCTCCCGGGGCGAATCGATGATGCGGCAGCCGGACACGCCGCAGGCATTGCACCCAAAGCCCATGCACATGGTCAGCGCCTGCTTGCCGTGGGCGCACGCCTTGCGAAAGAAATTGTCCAGGTTGAAGGCTATGCGGGGCAGGTATCCCAAATCCTCCAGCAGGGTAAACAGCGGAAAGAAAATGGCCATGGGGGGCAGCATCACGGAAACCACCCAGGCCAGCGTTTTGTACATGCCGTCAATGAGCAAGCCAATTATAAAGGCAGGAAAGGAAAGGTTTGATAAAAAGGCTTTCATCGGTTCAATCAGGGAAAAGAGACCGTCACCCAGCCATTTGGAGGGTATGTTGGCCCCCGTGATGGTGATCCAGAAGATTACAAACAAAAGCAGGATCATGATGGGAATGCCCGTTAAGCGGGAGGTTAATATCCGGTCGATTTTGCGGTCGCGGTCATGATACTGCTTTTGTGTATGCGTGACGGCTTCTCGGGCGATGACTTCGCAGTGCCTGATGGTAGCGGTGGTGATCTCGTCCCGCAGCGAAGCTTTCGTGATTCCGTTTTCGTTCAGATCACCAATCGCCTTTGAAAGCTGCTCCTTTACGCCTTCCGCTTCCATAACGTCAAAGCCCAGGTATGCTTTCAGGGAGCTTAACAAGGTTTCTTCGCCGTCCATCAGACGCACGGCTGCCCACCGCGAACTGATGCCCTCTGGAAGGACTTGCTTTAGGACAGGCTCCAAAATGGATATGGCATGTTCGATTTCCTTGCGATATATAACACGCAGAGGGTCTGAGACGATAGGTGATTGGGCCGCGTCATACACGGCATCCATCAGTTGCAAAAGCCCTTTGCCTTCCCTTGCGCTGGCCCCGATGACCGGTATGCCAAGCCTTTTTGAAAGCAATGGAATATCCACGGCGATTTTTTTCTTTCTGGCCTCATCCATCAGGTTGACGCACAAAACAGCCTTGCCGGTAATCTCCAGCACCTGAAGCACAAGATTCAGGTTCCGCTCCAGGCATGTGGCGTCGGCAACGACTACCGTGACATCAGGTTCCCCAAAGCAGATGAAATCCCGGGCTATCTCCTCTTCCTGGGAGTTGGCCATCAACGAATAGGTGCCAGGCAAATCCACCAGCAAAAACGGGGTATCCTTGTGGCGGTATTTGCCCTGGGCGTTTGTAACGGTCTTGCCGGGCCAGTTGCCCGTGTGCTGCTTGAGGCCCGTAAGGCCGTTGAACACCGTGCTTTTCCCAACATTGGGGTTTCCGGCCAATGCAACGACTTTTTCGTTTGGCAGCAATTCTTTTGCGCTTATACCGAAGCGGGCTTTGGTATACGTTTGTAAAAGGGCACGGGGCTGACCCATGGGCTCCTCCTTGGATATATGATGATTGGCCTCTTAAGTATTGAAAACATGCTCTTGTATTTAAGATCAGCTCTCCCTGACCATGATGCCGGAAGCAATATCCGACCGAAGGGCGATCACTGCGCCGCGGATCAAATAGGCCACGGGATTGCCGGAAGGGCTTTTATAAAGGGAAGCGATTTCGGTTCCCTCAATAACCCCCAAATCCAATATACGCCGTCTGGCAGAGCCGTCAAAGGAAAGCGAAAGAACCTTTGCCTTCTTTCCGACGTTCAATTCCTTCAGCGGAATAGAAACTTCCATGTGGATTCACTCCTTGAAGCTGTATCAATCGGGAAAAACTTTCCCTAAGCCAACTATATGTCCCACGGGCAAATAGGTGCCGGGAAAGCTGCCTAAATTGCGCCCTTTCCGAATAGAATAGCGCATCCTTATATGGGGTGGATAAAGCATGAGCGGTGAAAACGGCAGGGAATTTCATACCGTTCGCGGATATGAGCTGCTTCGGCAGCAGAAGGACCGCCTGACCCCGGCCATGGAAGATTATCTGGAGATGGTGTACAGGCAGTGTGAGCTGAGCCATTATACGCGCATCGGCAAACTTTCCGAAGCGCTGCATGTTCGACCCTCATCCGCGTCCAAAATGATACTGAAGCTTTCGGAAAAAGGCTTTGTGGAATACGACAAATATGAAATCATACTGCCTACGGAAAAAGGGAAAGAAGCCGGTGCTTACTTACTGCACAGACATCAAACCATTGAACGCTTTTTGCATTTGATCGGTTCCAAGGATCTGCTTTTGGAAACGGAATTGATCGAGCATGTGGTTAGCGCCCGTACGGTGGCGTTGATCAATACGCTGCTGGCCTTTTTTGACCGGAATGCACTGGCGAAAGCGGAATATGAGGAATTTCAGGAAATGCGAAAGGGAGATGTATAGTTATTGGTGTTCTCCCCACCCTTGCCAATCATTTCAAAATCGGCTACAATACCCTATAGAACCCAATTCAGCTTCGGCGGAAGGGATGGTAACATATGAAAAACACATCAAAAGGAGCAATCATCCCGAATTAGTGGCTTAACCGCCGTTTGGCTCATGCTTCCATGGCGGTAAGCCCAAATACATGGAGGCAGCTTTCTTTGAATATCATCAATTTGGGCATTTTGGCCCATGTGGACGCGGGCAAGACAACGGTCACCGAGTCTCTTTTGCATACGGCCGGCGCGGTAAAAAAGCTTGGCCGGGTGGATCATGGCAATACGGTTACAGATTCTCTGCGCATTGAACGGGAGCGCGGCATCACCGTACGGGCGGCAACGGTATCCCTTCGGTACAAGGACGTAAAAATTAACATTCTCGATACGCCGGGCCATGTGGACTTCATCGCGGAGGTGGAGCGTTCCCTGGCGGTGCTGGACGCGGTGGTGCTTGTCGTGTCCGCGCGGGAAGGCGTGCAGTCCCAAACGGCTGTGCTTTTCCGCACCCTTCAAAAGCTTCGTATACCGACACTCTTTTTCATCAACAAGCTGGACCGGCTGGGCGCAAACGCGGAAGGTGTGCTTTCACAGATCAAAATGATGTTGACGGAGGCTGTACTGCCGCGCCAGAAAATCACAGGCGAGGGCAGGGATGTGCGTGTGGAAACGCTGCCGCTTTATGCCTGCGAAGGCGTTGTGGAGCAGCTCTTTGCGGCGGATGACGGGATTGCCGGCCTGTACATGGCGGATGAGGCAATACCGCCCGGTATGCTATGGGAAGCATACTTGGACGCAGTGAAACGGTGCGCCGTTTACCCCGTATACGCAGGTGTCGCCCTTACGGAGCTGGGCATACCGGCTTTGCTGGATGCCATCGCAACAGAAATGCCAAGGGCCGCGATGGGCGGCGATCAATTATGCGCATTGGTCTATAAGCTGGAATTCAATGAACGGTTCGGCCGCATCTGCTATCTGCGGCTGTATGGCGGCGCCATCATCCTGCGCAGGATGGCGGTTTTGTATGGAGCGGATGAACCTTTCCGCATCACCCAGCTATACACACCGGACATGGGCGAGCTCAAGGGGACGGATGTGGTCATCAGCGGTGACATCGCCATCATCCCCTGCTATGAAGGCATTAAAGTCGGCAGCGTACTTGGGCAAACCTTGCCCCCTGTCAGGGAACCTGGCATCGCCGAGCCGCTTTTGCTGACCAGAGTCAGCGCCGATGAAACCGTTCCCCGTTCAAAGCTGTTGGAGGCGCTGCACCAGCATTGCATGGAAGACCCCCTTTTGAATTTGCATGCAAACGAACAGACCGGCGCGCTGGAACTGAAGGTGTTCGGCCAGGTGCAGATGCAGATTCTGCGCACGCTGGCCTATGAACGCTACGGCCTGCGCATCACACTTCAAGAGCCTCAGACAATCTTCCGCGAACTCCCGGCCCGCTTGGGCGCTGGCAATGTACATATGGGTGAAACGCCCTTCCAGGCTGGCATCGGCATCACCATCGAGCCGCTTGACATGGGCTCCGGGATACAGTATGAAACAAAGGTAAACTACGGCTACCTGTATGCGTCCTTCCAAAATGCCGTGCGGGAGGGCCTTCTGCACGCCCTGCGCCATGGCCTGTATGGCTGGGAGGTTACCGATTGCAAGATAACGCTTCAATGGGCGGAGTACAGCTCCGTGACCAGCACGCCCGCAGACTACAGGAACATCGCGCCGGTGGCGGTCATCCGTGCCCTTCATGATGCCGGTATGGATCTGATGGAGCCAATGCTTTCTTACTCGCTCACCGTACCGGAAGGCATGGCAGGCCGGGCCACCTACGATTTGTCCATGATGCATGCCACCCTGGACCAGGTGACAGCCCTGGGAAATGAAATCACCTATTCGGGGCAGGTATCGCTGGATGCGTCAAAGCTATATTCCCAGGAGGTTGCCGTCTATACCAAGGGTACAGGCGTTTTCACGGTACGCCCAAACGGATATGCGCTCTTTACGGGGGACAAGGAGGCCAAATCGAACAAAGGCTGCGAGCTTGCAAGCGAAGAAAAATATCTCCTTGTAAAATCGGGAAGGATGATATAGCGCTGGCTCTTGCCGAAACGGTTCATTATCTTTGCCACTTCCGCCGGTCCCGCGGGGGAAGCGGCGGAAGTGCTTTCGGTCAAGCTGTCTTTACAAGTGTTAGCAGCACATCCACCATGGTATCCATGGCCTCGATGGGAATCAATTCCCTTCGGCCATGGAAGTTGTACCCGCCGGTGGACAAGTTGGGGCAGGGCAGCCCCATGAAGGATAGCCGGGCCCCGTCCGTTCCGCCGCGGATGGGCTGTATGATGGGTGTCACACCGCAAGAAACCATGGCATCCTTCGCCTTTTCCACTATGTGCATGTGGTCTTTTAGCTGTTCCCGCATGTTGAAATAGCTGTCCTTCAGAATCAACTCAACCGTGCCGGGGCCGTACTTTTCATTCAGATAGCCGGCGATCTTTTCGAATCTTGCCTTCTTTTGAAGAAATTTTTGCATGTCATGATCGCGGATGATGTATTGGAGTGTGGCCAGCTCCTCCTCGCCGCTGATGGAACACAAATGCTGGAAGCCCTCGTATCCCTCAGTGCAGGCGGGTATTTCATGAGGCGGGAGCATGCTGTTAAACTCCATGGCGATAAGGCAAGCGTTGCGCATTTTGTTTTTGGCGCTGCCGGGATGTATGTTCACCCCATGGATAAGCACCTTTGCCGAGGCGGCGTTGAAATTCTCATACTCAATCTCCCCCAGCGCGCCGCCATCCACCGTATAGGCGTAATCGGCACCGAAGCCCTTTATATCAAACAGATCTGCCCCCCGGCCAATCTCTTCATCCGGTGTAAAGGCGATGCATACCTTGCCGTGTTCCGGGGCATCTAGCTGCATAAGCTTCTCGCACATGGTGATTATTTCGGCCACGCCGGCCTTGTCGTCAGCCCCCAGCAGCGTGTTGCCATCGGTGACGATCAGGTCCATGCCGCGAAGCTCCTTCAAAAAGTCAAACTCCTTTTCAGTGATGACCAAACCGTTGCTTAAGCTGATATCGCCGCCTTCATAATCCACGATTTGGGGTTTGATAGGGCCGCCTGGTACGGCGCCGGAGGTGTCCATGTGGGCGATGAAGCCGATGGTCGGCTTGTTCGCGCTGCCTTTTGCGGGGATGCTGCCGTACACGTAGCCGTGCTCATCCATCCGGCTGTCGCTGATGCCCATGGACAGCATTTCTTCCACCAGTAGTTGGCCCAGTACTTTTTGATTTTTCGTGGAAGGGCAGCCGGTGGCGTTTTCATCGCTGGTGGTATCGATGGATACATACTTCAAAAACCGTTCATAAGCGCGCATTGTGTACACTCCTTTTGTTATAGTAGGGCAATGACCTCATTCAGTGTGGGTACACAGTGATCCACGTAAGGGGATAGCTCCGCCGTATAGGGAATCAGGTCAGGCACCATGACGCAAACCATACCGGCGGCGCGCACGGACCTGACGCCGTTTTTCGAATCCTCCACCCCCATGCATTTTTCGGGCGGAACGCATAGCTCCTCCGCAGCCGCAAGATATATATCCGGGGCAGGCTTGCTGCACTTGATGGAATCGCCGCATACCACGGCGTCAAAAGCATTGTTTAGGCCGGCCAGTTTCATATAGCTTTCCACAATCGAACGGTTGTTGGAGGTGGCTACAGCAGTTTTGATGCCTTTTGCCTTCAAGACATGAAGCAGTTCCCGTATGCCGGGTTTCTCGGGGATGCCGTTTGCATCCATTTCCTGATACGTAAGCTCCGTCCAGCGGTCGATCATCTTTTCATAAGGGAAGTCCTCTCCCAGTGCACCGAGCATGATTTCCCGCCCGGCAGCCATGCTCACGCCCAGGGTTTGCAAAAGCAGGCTTTCGGTTACCGGATAGCCCTCTTCCAGGCAGGCCTTGGTTTGCAGAATCAGGCCCAGCCGCTCGGTGTCAAACAATACGCCGTCCATGTCAAAGATCACGGCTTCAATCATGCGTGCAATATCCTTTCATTGATATGAATTGCTTTTTGGGCGCAGGCGATACCGTCCACCGCTGCGCTCATAATGCCGCCCGCGTATCCTGCTCCTTCCCCGGCGGGGAAGATGCCGCGTACCTCCGACTGATGGTTTGCATCCCTTAGGATACGCACGGGCGAGGAGGAGCGGACTTCCACCCCGGTCAGCAGTGCATCCGGATGGGCAAAACCGTTTAATTGCCTGTCCATTTGCATCATCCCGATGCGCATATCCTCCACGACATACTTGGGCAGGCAGGCATTTAGGTCGGACGGTGTGACACCGGGGCGGTAGGATGGTTTCACGCTGCCTACATGGGAGGAGGAACGGCCTTGCAGAAAATCCTCCACCCGCTGCGCCGGGGCCTTGAACTTTCCGCCCCCCGCGCGAAAAGCCGCCTGTTCCAAGGCGCGCTGGTACTCGTATCCCGCCAGGGGGTGGTCGTCCCCAAAGTCCAGGGGCGAGATGCCTACCAATAAAGCGGCGTTGGCGTTTTCCCCGGCCCGTGCGTGATAGCTCATGCCGTTGACGCATACGCCGCCCTGCTGGCTTGCGGCGGGGATCACCACGCCTCCAGGGCACATGCAAAAGGTGTATGCGCCGCGGCCGTCCGGGGTGCGGACGCTGAGCTTGTAATCCGCCGCGCCAAGCTTTGGATGATTGGCGAACTTGCCGTACTGGGATTTGTTGATCAGGGTTTGGGGGTGCTCGATGCGTGCGCCGACAGAAAAGGGTTTTTGGGCCATGGGCACGCCGGCTGAAAACGCCATACGGCACGTATCCCTGGCGCTGTGGCCAATGGCCAGGATCAGTGTTTCCGTTTCGATCTGCGTTTCATGTCCGTCTTGAAGCACTGTGACTCCGCGAAGCGCTCCTTTTTCGATAAAAAGATTTGTAAGCTTTGTTTCAAACAGCACTTCACCGCCCAAGTTGCGTATTTCCTCCCGCAGGTTTTGAACCACACCGCGCAACAGGTCGGTGCCGATGTGGGCCTTTTGCAGGTATAGTATTTCCTCCGGCGCGCCACAGCGCACAAGGGTCTGCAATACATCGCGGCACAGCGGGTTTTTGATACCGGTGGTCAGCTTGCCGTCGGAAAAAGCCCCGGCCCCGCCTTCGCCGAAAAGTACGTTGCTATCCTCATTCAATATGCCGTCATTCAAAAGAATGTCGATATCCTTGGCCCTATTTGTTACAGCCTTGCCCCGCTCGATGAGGATGGGCCTGGCTCTGGCCCTGGAAAGCTCAAGCGCCGCAAACAGCCCGGCCGGACCGGCTCCCGCTACTACCGGCCGGTGTGCAAAGGATGCGCTGGGGATAAGGCGCGGGGAATAATCATCTTCCACTTTGGCTGCCGTGCCAAAGCGCAGGCGGCGAAGCACATCCTCCTCCTGCTTTATAGAAACATCCACGCTGTACTTAAAATGAACATCCCCCTTGTCCCTGGCGTCCACACTCTTTTTGACAATGCGCAGGGATAGAAGTTCTTCCGCCTTCACGTTAAGCTTCTTCGCTGCGGTAAAAAGCAGTTCTCTTTCATCAACATCCAGGGCTAGTGGCAAGCTAACAAGGCGCAGCATGGGTTTCCTCCTTTTCGAGCTTCCTTATTGTACCACGATGGGAGGGGAAAAAAAACCTGCATTTGTAGCAGCCACAGGGCAAATAATCTCAATTATTTCCATTGCTCAATTCGTATCCTCCTCTTTAGGTCCAAGGCCCGGAGGCCCTGTGTCGCTTTAAGGGGGTTACGG
>JAEZLW010000006.1 GCA_023415145.1 Bacillota bacterium
TCCCTGACCCCAACCTTCTCCATCTGCAATGACCACGGGTATATTCCCGGCGAGCACTATGCCTGCCCGGATTGCGGCGCGCCTGCGGAGGTATGGAGCCGCGTTGTGGGGTATCTGCGGCCTGTTGCGAATTTCAATACGGGAAAGCGGGAGGAATACACCCAGCGCAAGAAATACGTCATGAAGGAGTAAAGGGCATGACCATTTCCGGCATGGTGAAAAGCTCCTTTTTGGATTATCCCGGTCTTGTGGCTTGCGTTTTGTTTGTGCCCGGCTGCAATTACAACTGCTTCTATTGCCATAACCGGTCGCTGATTGACGGCACGCATGAGATCATACTGCCAGGATATGTGGACGATTTTTTGAAAAAACGCACAGGGATGCTGGACGGGGTGGTGATATCCGGCGGCGAACCCACCCTGCAGCCGGATTTGATACCCTTTCTTGAAAGCGTGAAGGCGCTTGGGTACAAGCTGAAGCTGGATACCAACGGTTCTACGCCCAAGGTTATCAAGGAACTGGTAAATGCCGGGTTATGCGATTATTATGCCGTGGACTACAAGGCTCCTTCCGAAAGATACCAGGAGATTTGCGGCCCCCTGGCGGATGCCGGGAAGGTGCTGGAAACGATACGGATGCTTCTTGCATCCTCCGCACAATTTGAAGTCCGGACGACTGTTATCCCACAGCTTACCGATAAGGACCTGCTTTCAATGGCCCATGAGCTCCCTCCCCTGCCCAGGTACGTATACAACAGATACCGGCTGCCGCAAAAGTACCTGCCCTGCCTTGAAAGGCTTGTTCACCAGCCTCCCTGCACGCAGGCACAGATGGAGGCCTTTGCGGGTCTGATTCGCCCCATTCAACCCCATGTGACGGTATGAGCAGCGGCAGATGCCATTGCCCTTTATGGAGTGTTCAGAATTCCTTTATTTTTGCGGCGGCATTACTCAGAGCTTCACGCGCCTGCGTATCCGTTTCCACCTTGTATTGTGCCTTGATATGCGCCTTGGCATGGGGATTGCCCGTCTCCCCAAGGGCTTTTGCCGCCGCGGTGCGTATCACGGCATCCTGATTTCTCAAAAGCAGTATGAGATAATTGAAACCGTCATCGCCTTTTGTCTTCCCAAGCCCGGCGATTGCCTGAAGCCTGTGCTCCATCTCCTTGCCACCCGCCAGTTTGATGAGCGTTTTTTCATCACCTTTGCCAACCGCCTTTTCGATCTTTGCCATTTTGCTTTCAAACATGATGATCCCCCTTTCATGTTTTGTAAAAATGCACTGAAACTGTGACCTTCCTGCCGCCCCGGATTTTTGACGCCCTTTTGTCGCAAGCAACGCATGCAATAAGGCTAGATGCAGCTCGCCCTTTACTCGCTTATATTCAGCATGAGGATCATTTCAGAACAAAATGACCTATGAAGACCCATAAAAAATTAGGTACGCATACGTATTGCCATGACGGGCATGAAGGGATAATATGGTGCATGAACAACTGCTTTACAATGTACTCATGGCCTTACGCAAAGTGATTGGAGGCAATCATTGTCATGATTGAACTGAAAGGGAAAAACGTAACCGTACTCGATAGTGAGCTGAAAAGAAGAGAACAGATGAACAGGTCATACCTGATGAAGCTGACCAATGAAAACCTTCTTTTCAATTATGTTCTGGAAGCCGGCCGGTTTGATGGCCGGGAGGTGCCCGCAGATGCGCATACAGGGTGGGAATCGCCCGTATGCCAACTGCGCGGGCATTTCCTGGGGCACTGGCTGTCGGGAGCGGCCATCTGCTACCACGCAACCGGGGATGAAGAGCTGAAAGCGAAGGCGGATGCCATCATCGCTGAGCTTTCCAACTGCCAAAACGATAACGGAGGCGGCTGGGTTGGGCCGATTCCCGAAAAATATCTGGACTGGATTGCCAAGGGGAAACCCATTTGGGCACCCCAGTACAATCTGCACAAGCTCTTTATGGGACTTGTGGACATGTATCTATATGCGGGCAGCCAGCAGGCGCTTCAAATCGCCGACCGGTTCGCCGACTGGTTTTTGAATTGGAGCGGCAAATATACAAGGGAACAGTTCGACGATATACTGGATGTGGAAACAGGCGGCATGCTGGAAATTTGGGCAGAGCTTCTGCATATTACCGGCAAGGAGAAATACCGCGTCCTTCTTGACCGGTACTATCGCGCGAGACTGTTTGAGCCGCTGCTTCACGGGAAAGACCCGCTGACCAATATGCATGCCAATACGACCATCCCTGAAGTGCTTGGTTGTGCCAGAGCTTATGAAGTAACAAACGATCAAAAATGGATGGACATCGCTTATGCCTATTGGAATTGTGCCGTCACGCAGCGGGGGGCTTTTGCAACCGGCGGACAGACAGCCGGTGAAGTGTGGACCCCCAAGATGAAGATGAAGCTGCGGCTGGGTGATAAAAACCAGGAGCATTGCACTGTATATAATATGATGCGCCTTGCCGAGTTTCTTTTCAGGCATACAGGCAATCCGGCGTATGCACAATATATGGAGTATAATCTTTACAATGGTGTCATGGCCCAGACATATTACCGCGAATATCCTTTGACCGGAAGCATTCAAAACCATCCCAAAACAGGATTGTTAACATACTTCCTGCCAATGAAGGCCGGCCTGCGCAAAGACTGGCGCGGAGAAACGGACAGTTTTTTCTGCTGCCACGGAACAATGGTCCAAGCGAACGCAGCATATAACAGAAGTATTTACTATCAGGATGAGGCTGACATCTATGTTTGCCAATATATTGATTCCTGTATGTCCGCCACTGTCGGCGATGCGCAAGTGAAGATCACCCAACAGCTGGACCGCATGAACGGCAGCCTGCTGACCTCCTCCAATACGGCCGGATACCAGGCCTTGAATGAAATCACGGCATCGCATGAGAATATGCCACAGTACCGCAGGCATGTATTCACAATCAACATTTCAAAGGCCAAGACGTTTTCGGTAAACCTTAGAATTCCCGATTGGATAGCTTCCAAAGCCATCCTATCTGTCAACGGCAACTGGCATGGAGAAACGGAAGACAGCAGTGCCTTTTATCAGATGCTGCGTGAATGGAAGGACGGTGACCAAATCGCAGTGATCCTGCCTGTCAACATCAAGTATATTCCCTTACCGGATGATGAAAACACAGGAGCATTCCGCTATGGCCCCGATGTGCTTGCAGGCATCTGCCAGGATGAACGGATTCTTTTCGTACAGGGTGAGGATGCGGCACAGGAAATCGTGATGGAAAATGAACGTGAATGGGGAAGCTGGCGTTGTTTCTTCAAAACAGTGAACCAGGAGCCAGTGATATCATTAAAACGCATTCGGGATATTGGTTATGAGCCAATGCAAATCTATTTCCGGATAAAGCGCAGATAGCAAATGCCAATGACCGCCCTTTGAGATGCTTTGCATTGGCGCATTCATCCCATTTTTAAGCCGCAGGCCAGATTGGCCTGCGGCTGATTACACTCCAAAGTCAAACCGTCACTTCCCCACATCTCTGGGCAGGGTGAATTTCGTGGAGACAAAATTGTCGACACTTTTTGTTTTTTCGTGAAAGTGCGGCATCAAGGCCTGCATGCTATCCTTGCGGTAAAAAGGATCGTCCGGCAAAAGGGGCAGCTCGGCAGGCATATGCGTAACGGCGGCCTTGTAGATGGCCATGATCAGTTCAATGGTTTTCCTGCCCTCACAACCATCAATCAGCAGGAACTCCTCGCCTCTTATA
>JAEZLW010000073.1 GCA_023415145.1 Bacillota bacterium
AACCACGACTGCATCCGGAAATTTTCAAAACGCTCCCCCATGTCATGAAGATCGCTTGAATACAAGTACTGCTGCACAAGGGCGATGATCACGGCAACCTTTTTGATGGTTGGCAGGTTCTGCTCAAAACAGAGCATTTGCTGCAAAAAGTCGTTCAAGTGCCTGACCAGGGCAAAAGCAGTAAGATCCTTCAATTGCAGTTCTTCGCGAAGCCAATGATAAAGCGCAGTCTTGTCAACATTCTCCTGCATATCACTGGATGCCAGATGATAAAAATGAGTCAGGCATTTCTTCAGCACTGCGCTATAATGGTTCACTTCGTTCACTTTATAACGGTTGGGTATATCCTTCATGATATTGGCGATGATGGTGTTTAAGCTGCATTCTACTTTTTCGTCTGCCCGGCCGTGCGGCGCAAAGCAGGGTCCTTTCGCACAGCCGCAGGAATTGCGTACTCGAAGCTGCGTTTTCAATTCAACGGGGGTTACACGACGCCCTTCCGCCAGGCCTGTGGCATGCACCACAGCCAATTTCCCCATCTTGTACGCATCCTGTGAAACACTGGTGAGCGGCGGCTCCAGAGACCGGGAGGTAGTGAAATCGTCAAAACCCGTTATGGCAAGATCGCTGCCAATGGCAAGGCCACGCTTCCGGCATTCACGATACCCGGCTTTCGCCATTTCATCATTGGAAAACGCAATAGCCTCCAGGCCGGGATTGTCATTAAGAAGCGTGGCCACCTGTGCGTCCACAAATTCTGAGAAATCGCCGAAAACAATCATTTTATCCGTAACGGGCAGACCGTATCTTTCCATGGTGTCCTTGTAGGCACGTACCCGGTCATTGGCTTCCGGGTGGGCTTCAGGCCCGGATAACATGGCGATCTTCCGATACCCGTGCACCTTTATCAAATGCTCCACGCATTGGCTGAAGCTATGGTAGTTGTCCACGGCAATGGAAGATTTGTCCGGAAGGTCGCTTATGATGTTCTCCTGCAAAAGCACAAAGGGAATATCCCGGAAACGGTCCAGAAATAATTTCCGGCCATCTGTGCCCGAGAATCCGGACAAGGATCCGCAGGCAACGATGAGCGCATCCGCCCCTATCAGAGGCGTATAGTCGTAGATACCGTTATAATGATATGCTTTTTGTTGATTCAGGTCCGACTCCATGGACGCAACATGCTTTTGCGCCCCCAGCAAAAAAATAAGATGTGCATGACGGCTCTTCGCACTGCTGTACATGCCGCGCATCAATTCCCACATGAAATCATTGCTGACATCACCAAGCAGCACACAAATTGTCATTTTTTTGTTTGTTCCGTCTCGTATCATACAATTATTCTCCTTATCTGTGTATGATTTGACGACTCACTTAAGTATGGATATATTACCATAAAAATATGCAAAATACAAGAATTTGTATGGCATTTTCCAGAATCTTCGATAAAAATTGCAGTTACATGTCATGCTGAACAAGAAACCCCTTCCGACCTATGCAACCTGCCGTATAAATGAATGTTTCAGGGATGGTTCACAATTGCCACCCGTTACTTTTCCGGAATTGCAGAAAAAAATAGGTATAAGAAAAGGGCACGTACTTCACCGTACCCTTTTTTTGTATCTCTTTGGCCAGCAAACCAATCTGCGGCTTATGCTGCCTCTGACTCATATGATCGAATCAGAACCCCTTTATCATGTATATCAGCAACTCATCGCAGGATTCGTCTTCTCTGGACTGAGCAGCAGCCACCAGTACACCATCATCAACAGGAATCATGGATGACAGCCACGGGTAATCGGTGCCCAGCAGACTATCACCATCCACTGTACCAATAAACTCGCCCTGGCGGGAAAACAGCTTGAAGGCTCTGTAATTGACATCCAGCACCAAAATGCCTTCTGAGGTTTCGACGATCCCTGTGACAGAGCCAAAGGCATCGTCTTTGGTCCAGTCTTCAGCGCCAAAGGTGAAAAGCTCCTTTCCGTCCAAATCATACACGGCAACACGCTGAGCCTCACCTTTCTCTGCATCGCTGCCCGCAACATAGATACGCGTGTTGGAAATGGCAATGCAGCTGATGGAGCTGAAGCGGCCCTTCCTGTTCTGGGCATCGGACAGGTTCGACAGTATCCACTGCTCTTCGGTCAGCACTCCATCTTTTGCATGGATCAATTTGGGTTCCGCATTGGCCCAGTAGCTGATGCCCCATTCGCCGCCCGGATGCATGACCAGGTTGCCGGAGATATTGTTATCCTGTATAACTGCCCCGTCCTTGATGGCAAGGATATTGAAAATGCCTTCAGATACATACAGGATACCATCCTTGGCAAGGGTCAAATATTCAAAATCATCAGCAAGCTTCATGACACCGTTTTCAAACAACTGGTCGGGAATTAACGCATCATCCCCCACGGTGTAGGCATAGAGCATTTTGCCGGCCAGCACATACAGACGATTTCCCTCCAACGCGATCTGGTTGTTGAATATGCTGTCCAGAACAATCGGCTGGTCGGGCTTAATCCATGTAGCCGTCAGCTCCAAAGTACCTACACTGACAGAGGAAGGCTTGGGCTCATAAGGAATGCCATCCTCAGGCAGAGGCGGGTCTACATTGGGAGGCGTCAGCACAGGCAGCTTGTAGGATATCGAATCCAGAATGGACTGCAGGCTGTCGCCAATCTTCTCCGGCTGCTCCACGGTGATAGCCAGTGTAATGCGCGATTCAGGCACGCGAGCCGTATATTCGGTATACTCCCAGCCCCATCTCTCATAACCGGTACCAGAGAAATCTATTCCGCCGATTTCAATCTCATCAAGTTTCTCTTTGCCTGCCTCCATGGCATAATCCATCAAATATTTCATTTTATCGCGGTACGTGTCCACGCCTTCGCTGCTTGCGGTAAGCGATATGGAAGCTATGAATTCGCCGCTTGAATCATTCAACTCATATTTTACCGCGCTGTAGTCTTCTCTGTCATACCACCAGTTTTCATTGTTTACCCAGCCCTCTTTCGGGAAGGAAACGGTAAACAGGTTTGTCTCACACAACAGCGTATCTCCAGTTACAGTTACGGGTACCTCCGCCGTCGCAACAGGCTCTGCAGTAGGTGCGGGAGTAACTTCAACAGTAGGCGCATAGGTTGGAAACATGTTGGGCTCAGCGGTAGTTACCGCAGCCTCATCGTCTCTTTTTTGAAATATGACCGATACCGTGCTCGAGCCATAGAACACTGTCAGTTCTTCCTTTTCCGCATTCCAGGCAGGAGAAGAGAAAACGAAGCTGCCGCCAAGTGTCAGGCTGCCATCCTTATCCGTCCAGGTGATTTTTTCCGTATAGGTGCTGGTGATAAATGCTTCACCCGTTCCATCTTCACGCAATGTGATGGTGCATCCCTCAGGGAACAACATGTCAATGTCGAAAGTATAACCCATCGTTTCATAACGGACAGCCTTCCAGATACCGGCAAACACAGATACCTTGGCAGGTGGAGGCGTCGAACCCGCTGACGCCTGATTGGTCTGCTCGATACGCTTAAAGTAAACTGTTGCACCGTCTGCATTGGCTATGAGCTGATTATCCAAAAATTGCACATCGGTTTGCATATCATCCAAAGTGATATTGATGCCGCCTTCTATCTCATGCCACACACCGTCTGTGCGAAAACCCATGGATGTCATGACCAGCGTGCCATCCCGATTGATCTGCAAAGCAATCAGATCAGAAATCTTGAACCCATCAATCTCGTCTTTTAACACTCCGTCGCCTTCATCCATTGCAGAAGCAACCCAATTGCCAACATATTTGCTTCCTTTAATCAGCGACAGCAAACCGCCGGATTTTGACTTGACTACAGACTTTTCCAAATACGATATGACGCCGTTTGAATCGTTCGCAAGCTGTCCGTCTCTAAATTCGAACTCAACAACCTGTCCGTCGATGTTGGCTGTTATGCCTTGTTCGCCTGCCTGCCATGTGCCGGGAATGGCATCGCCGAAGGATGTTACCAACAGGGAGCCATCCTGATTCAATTGGATTTTCATCAAGTCTGCAACGCTTGACCCTTCATACTCTGTCATCTTGACACCGTCGCCCATGTCTATGGAAACGCAGACCCACTCCCCCGAGTAATCCGCCTTTTCGGCTAGTACAGCCCCGAAACCTGCAAGCGTAAAGATGATCAAAAATAGAATTACTGCAGCAATTGCCTTTCTCATGTTATACCCTCCTTCTAGAAATTGTTCTGAACAAAAGTCAACAAGCAAAAAAATTGATGCAATAAATGACAGTGGATGAATCATGCTCTGTTGATTTCCAGCAGATAGTGCAATACAATAATCATATGAGTAACATAAGGGAACAGAAAAGCCAATTTTCTACCATTAATTTAACTATGATTATATCACCAAATAAAAAACTGTCAATGATTTTTGCCCTTTTACACAGAATTTGGGTTCTTTACAGCTTCAATTCCTCTTTCACTTCTACAAATGCTTCAATGACCCGGTCGATATCCTCACGGGTATAGCCAGCAGACATCTGGGTACGGATGCGGGCTTTTCCTTGAGGCACCACCGGGTAAAAGAACCCCACCACATATACGCCCTTGTCCAGCATCCTTAAAGCAAACTGGCCTGCCAATTTTGCGTCATACAGCATGACAGGAACAATGGGATGCTCACCGGGGAGAATATCAAAGCCCAAAGCAGCCATCTTCTCGCGGAAATACCGGGTGTTTTCATGCAAACGTTCCCGATGGGAGGGTTCCTCCTTCAAAAGCTTTAACACCTGAAGGGAAGCCGCAGCCAACGAAGGTGTCAGGGTGTTGGAAAAGAGATAGGGCCGGCTCCTTTGACGCAGCAGATCGATGATTTCCTTTCTGCCGCTGGTGTATCCGCCGGATGCGCCGCCCATGGCCTTGCCAAGCGTGCCGGTAAGGATATCCACCCTGCCCATTACTCCGCAAAACTCAGGCGTCCCACGCCCATGCTCGCCCATAAAGCCCACCGCGTGGCTGTCATCCACCATAACCAGCGCGCCGAATGCTTCAGCCAGGTTGCAAATGCCCTGAAGGTTGGCAATGTAACCATCCATGGAAAACACGCCGTCGGTAGCAATCATGATGTTCTCCGCACCGTCTGCTTTTGCCGCGTCAAGCTGTGCCTTTAGGTCATCCATATCGTTGTTCTTGTAACGGTAACGCTTTGCCTTGCACAAACGAATGCCATCAATAATACTGGCATGGTTCAGTTCATCACTGACGATGGCATCCTTATCGGAAAGCAGTGTTTCAAAAAGGCCGCCATTGGCATCAAAGCAGGAAGAATACAAAATCGTATCCTCCATGCCAAGGAAATCGTTCAGAGCCATTTCCAAATCCTTATGAATCTGCTGCGTTCCGCAAATGAACCGGACGGAAGACAGCCCATATCCCCAAGCATCCAGTGCTTCTTTTGCGGCCTCAATGATGCGCGGATGGTCGCACAGCCCCAGATAGTTGTTGGCACACAGGTTTAATACCCCTTTGCGTTCCGTTGTATCAATGCGGACGCCCTGCCTTGAGGTAATGATTCGCTCATTTTTGTAGGTACCCTGCTCCCTGATTTCATGTAGACGTGCAGCAAAGCCTTCCAGCGCCTTTTTCATCCCTTTTGCTCCCCCGTATCACAGTTTCTTCCAATCAAGCACGACCTTGCCGGCCTTCCCCTCGTTCATCACACGGAGGCCTTCTTCAAAATCCTTTGCGTCAAAATGGTGCGTGATTACCGGTGTAATATCCAGTCCGCTTTGGAGCATGGCACTCATCTTGTACCATGTTTCAAACATTTCACGACCATAGATGCCTTTGAGAATCAGGCCTTTGAAGATAACGTCATTCCAGTCGATCACTGTCCCGGGCTTGATAAAGCCCAAGATTGCAATTCTGCCGTGATTGGACATGCTGGAGATCATGCCGTTGAACGCGTCAGGCGCACCGCTCATTTCAAGCCCTACGTCAAAGCCCTCACGCATACCAAGTTCATGCATGACATCCTTCAAGTCTTCCTGAGCGCTGTTTACGCACCGCGTCACGCCGATCTTCTGTGCCAGCTCCAGGCGGAAGGGATTGATGTCGCATATGACAACCTTGCGTGCGCCAACATGCCTGGCCACTGCCGCTGCCATGATGCCAATCGGGCCTGCACCTGTGATGAGTACATCCTCCCCCGTCATATCAAACGAAAGGGCTGTATGAACCGCATTGCCCAGCGGGTCAAAGCATGCCACAATGTCATCCGGAATATCCGGGCTGCATCTCCAGACATTCGTATACGGGATGCTTAAGTACTCGGCAAACGCGCCATCCCGGTTGACGCCAACGCCACGTGTGTTCGGGCAGTTATGCCTGCGGCCGGCCAGGCAATTGCGGCATTCGCCGCAAACGATGTGGCCTTCACCCGAAACGCGTTCCCCTATCTTAAACCCCTTTACATGGCTGCCAACCGCCGCGATTTCACCTACGAACTCATGGCCGATGACAAGCGGGGTTTTGATGGTCTTCTGTGCCCAGGCATCCCAGTTGTAAATGTGCAGATCTGTACCGCAGATGGCTGTTTTCGTGATTCGAACCAGCACATCCTCGTCGCCGCATATGGGCATTGGGACTTCCATAAGCGTCAAACCGCGTTCTGGGCGTTCCTTAACCAGTGCTTTCATGCAAAGTTTCCTCCTTGATCATTAACAACCAAACCATATTGTTGGACAGCAAAATCATCATTCAATCACTATGCCCATTTTTCGCCGCAGAACACAAATTTACCTGCTGACTTTCATACAAAAGAGACGGCCGCTTGAACCGGTTCACAGGAACCAGATATCATGGTACAATTGAATGCAATAGCGCCGAGAATGATGGCCCCGAGCTGTATTGCGAAAGGTAGAGAAAAATATGAAGCATCTGTCACCCCGCCAGGTTCATTTGGATTTTCACACCTCAGAGCTGATACCGGACATAGCAAAGGATTTTGATGCACAGACTTTTGCATGCACCGTGAAGGACGCCCACATCTCTTCTGTGACCGTTTTCGCCCGCTGCCATCACGGCATGCTGTATTATGATTCCAAAGCGTTCCCCGAGCGGGTACACCCCCACCTCCAAAATCGCAATCTTCTTTTGGATCAGGTGAATGCACTGCACGCGCAGGGCATCGCCTCGCCAGTATACATTACTGTCCAGTGGGATTATTATACCGCTACCCGCCATCCGGAATGGTTAATCCGTATGCATGGTGGGGCACACGAAGGCGATGCTTTCACCGAAGCCGGTTTTTATCAATCCCTCTGTGTCAACACGGGCTATTTCGACTTTCTCAAAGCACATACAGCCGAAGTGATGGAATTGCTCGGCGGAGATTTGGATGGCTTGTTTTTTGACATCGTGGGCATTCGTCCCTGCTTGTGCGCTTCATGCCGCAGGGAGATGGCGGCGCTTGGGATTGATATGAAGGATGATGGGCAGGTGAGGGCTTTTGCCAAAAAGGTGAATGACCGTTTCAAACGTGAAATGAGCACCTTTGTGCGGGAAAGAAGACCTGCTTGCACCATTTTTTTCAATGCGGGCCATATCGGGCCCTGCACGAGGGACAGCGCGGGCAGTTACACGCATTTTGAATTGGAGAGCCTGCCAAGCGGCGGCTGGGGGTATCTGCATTTTCCGGCCACAGCGCGGTATGCCAGGAAGCTTGGCTATGACTGCATGGGTATGACAGGCAAGTTTCATACGAGCTGGGGAGACTTTCATTCGCTGAAAAACCTTGCCGCATTGGAATTTGAGGCGTTCCGAATGCTTTCATTCGGCTTTGCATGCTCCATTGGCGACCAGCTCGAGCCCAATGGAAAACTAAATCCTGCAACCTACAAGCTGATCGGAAAGGTCTACGGCCAGTTTCAAATGCACGAACCTTGGGCCCGCCCATCCGTGCCACTGGTTGAGGTCGGCGTGATGACGAATGAAGATCCGCTGTTCGAGCACAGGATGCCTGAATGCATCCTCGGTGCGGTTCAGGTGCTTGAGGAACTGGCAGTGCAGTTCGATATACTGGATGATACGATGTCACTTGCCGGCTACCGCCTTATCATCCTGCCTGATGATTTTGGTATGAGTGACGCGTTTCAACAAAAATTGAACAGTTATGTACAAGGCGGCGGGAAGGTTATTGCCTTTCATCACGGTGGGTTGAATGAGAATCAGTCATATCCTGAATGCTTTGGCACACGGTATCTTGGCGAAACGGAAAAGCATCCTGATTTTCTGATCGCGAAGGGTGACCTGGCAGCAGGGCTGGAGCCGGACAATGAATACGTTGTCTACAAGCAGGGAGCGTCAATCATGCCAAATGGCGGCCAAACCCTGCTGATGGCACGCAGCCCGTATTTTTCCCGGACCGGCATGCACTTTTGTTCACACCGGTATACCCCTTCTGCCAAAGGGGAGGCATACCCTGCTGCCATCCGCAACGGCAATGTACTGGTGTTCTCCCATCCTCTGTTTTCGCAGTACCGTGATTGCGCGCCACATTGGGTGAAGCAGCTCATTCAAAACGCATTGGACCTTCTGTTGCTGGACCGCCTGGTACGTCACAACGGTCCATCCACCATCTCGGTGAGCCTGCTTAACCAGCCGGAACATAACCGTACTTGCGCACACATCCTCACCTACATACCTGTACGCAAGAGCGCAAGCATCGATATTATTGAAGAACGTACCCTTGTAAACGGCTTGACATTGACGTTTTCGCTGCCCCAAAAATTTACATGTGCACGCCTAGTACCCGATGGCGAAGAGCTTCATGTGAACGAAAATCGTGTGACTATTCCGGCTGTTAACGGTTATGCGGTTGTTGAGCTACGCTGAAGCAATATTTTTTGTTGGATATGGCTATACAAACAAGACAGTTTGTGATATGATGCACACGTATCCCAACTAAGCTATTTCAGGTATTCCTCCCGGTTTTGTACATCCTCTTTTTGATTGATGCTACGAGCCATTGGAGACAACCGCGAGTCGCATCGGTGGGGACAACAAAATCAGGAGGTACATACTATGTACAGCGACAAAACCCTAACCTGCCGTGATTGCGGCGCGCAATTCCCCTTTACTGCCTCTGAGCAAGCTTTCTTCGCGGAAAAAGGCTTCCAGAATGAACCCAGCCGCTGCCCCGCCTGCCGTGCAGACCGCCGCAATTCCACCGGTGGCCGTGGTGGCAGAAGCAATGGCGATCGTCAGATGTACAGTGTGGTATGTGATGGCTGCGGAACAACTACGCAGGTTCCTTTCCAGCCCCGCGGTGATCGGCCCGTCTATTGCCGCGATTGCTTCGCCAAGCAGAATCCCCGTTACTAATCTGTATGTATCAAAACCCCTTGCTCAAAAGGCAAGGGGTTTTTTATTGAAAGCAACTGGTACAGGATGTCCTTGATTATGCAATCACAATCTGCACATCTGCCTGTGTTAGCGCAGACAGCAGCACACCCTCCGGCATTCTGTGCGTAACCAGAACATCAAGCCTTTTCACTACCCCCGTACGGCACAGGAAATACTGATCCAATTTCGAGGCATCGCATAAAAGCATGTGCTTGTCCCCTGCATCCAGCATATGCCGTTTGATGGCCGCCTCCTCCGGCGCACTTTCCCAAAACCCTTGCTCTGTCAGGCCGCGGCAGGAAAGCACGCTCCAGTTGCCGTGATGGTTTTTCAGGAAAGCGGCGGCATCGTCCCCCGACAGGGAAGCGGTATTTTCACGAAGCACGCCCCCGGTACACAGCACCTGCCGCCCCGGCACGGCAAAGACTTGGGCTGTAAGCAGTCCGCTGGTGATGACCGTGAGGGAGTTAAGCTGCTTCAACGGTTCGCTCAGCGCCAGAACCGTCGTACTGGAATCCAGGATAAGCGTGTCGCCAGGTGAAAGGAAACGGGCGGCTGCCCGTGCTATTGACAGCTTTTCTTCCATCCGCTCCATACGGCGGGCAAGCAAGGGAATATCCTGCATGCGGCTAATCGGCAGCGCTGCCCCGCCCCGTGTACGCCGGATGCGCCCTTCCTCCTCCAGCACTTGCAGGTCTCGCCGAAGCGTTGCACCGCTGACATACAGCCGGGCCTCCAGGCTTTCCACCGTTATAGTTTTTTCTTCTTCCAGCAGCGCCATGATCTTTTCCCGGCGTTCAAAGGGCAGCATACAGATCACCAGCTTTCGCAGATTGCTCGATTCTTCATGATATTTGCGCGTTTGCGCAGATTTGCTCGATTTTCCAGTAAAGAATAGACAGAATTGAATAATGACAGTATAATTGCTCTGTAAGAACATGTCAATACGGAGGAACAGCATGATTGCCACAACAGTTTCGTTCGATCTGGCCCGGGAGCAATACGCCGCAATGGGTGTGGATGTGGAAAAAGCGCTGCGCCTGGCCGCGGAAACGACTATTTCTATGCATTGCTGGCAGGGAGACGATGTGCTGGGATTTGAGGGGGGCGGGAGCCTTACCGGCGGCATCGCCGCGACGGGAAATTACCCTGGCCGCGCCCGTACGCCCAAGGAGCTGCGCATGGACATGGAAATGGCGCTGTCCCTCCTGCCCGGCGAGCACAAAGTCAACCTGCATGCCAATTACCTGGACACAAACGAAAAAGTGGACAGAGATGCATTGGCACCCCGTCACTTTGCCGCTTGGACCCAGTGGGCAAAGGAAAGAAAGATAGGTCTTGATTTCAATACCACTTTTTTTTCGCATCCCAAAAGCAACGGAGGCACGCTCAGCCATCCCGACAAAGGCATCAGGGAATTCTGGATCTCCCATGCCAGGGCGGTCAGGGAGATAGCAGCTTTCTTTGCCAGGGAAACAGGCAAGACCTGCGTTGTCAACCACTGGATCCCCGACGGGGAAAAGGAATTGCCTGTGGATGCCTATAGCCCCCGCCTTCGGTTGATGGAAAGTCTGGACGCGATTTTCAAAGACGCGCCGGCCTATGAAAACGTGAAGGATGCCGTGGAGAGCAAGCTCTTTGGCATTGGCGCGGAAGCCTATACCCCCGGCTCCCATGAATTCTACATGGGCTATGCGCTCACCCGGCCCAATTTGATGCTCACCCTTGACGCCGGACATTTCCACCCCACAGAGAGCGTGGCCGCCAAAATTCCGGCTTTGCTGTGCTTCTTGAAAGAGCTTTTGCTGCATGTTAGCCGCCCGGTACGCTGGGACAGCGACCATGTGGTGCTCATGGACGAGGAAACAAGGCGGATCATGCGTGAAATCATCCGTGCCGATGCGTTGAATCGCGTCTGTCTGGCCACAGATTACTTCGATGCCTCCATCAACCGCATCATGGCTTGGGTAACCGGGCTGCGCAGCGCCCGAAAAGCACTTTTGACGGCGCTTCTGGAGCCTGTGGGCAAGCTGAAGGAACTGGAGCAGGCCGGAGATTATTCCGCCCGCCTGGCCATGTCCCAGGAAATTCTTTCCCTGCCCTGGGGCGCGGTATGGGAGGAGTTGTGCCGCCGGGAGGATAAAGTTCCGGGGGCAGGGTATATACAGGAAATCAAAAATTATGAAAAGAACGTTTTGTCAAAGCGCAATTGATCAGGCATGAAGGAGGGATTGTTTATGGCCCGAACCGTCCTGGCTTTTGATTTGGGCGCGTCCTCAGGCCGCGCCATGCTGGCAACGCTTCAGGATGAGCGCTTATCCCTCATGGAAGTCCATCGCTTTGACAATGTGCCGGTGCCTATGAACGGCACGCTGTACTGGGATTTTCCAAAGCTGATGCATGAAATCTATACCGGCCTTCAAAAGGCCCATCAGATTGGATCCTTTGAGAGCATAGCCATTGATACCTGGGGTGTGGACTTTGGCATTCTGGACAAGCAGGGATACCTGATGGAAAATCCCGTCCACTACCGTGACGAGCGGACGGAAGATGCTATGCCCTGGGTGTTTGAGCGCATTTCCAAGGAATCGCTGTACGGTATCACCGGTATTCAGCATATGCCCATCAACACCGTCTTTCAATTGGCGTCTCTGAAAAAAGACCGGCCCAATGTGCTTGACCGGGCAGGACTGATGCTGCCCATGCCCAATCTGATCGCCTATTTCCTCACCGGCGCAAAGCAGGCGGAATATACCATGGCCTCCACCATGGAGATTTTGCCCGCGGGGGAAAACCGCTGGTCAAAGGAGATTCTTGAAAAGCTGGGCATACCCGAAACACTTTTTCCGCCCATAGTGCAACCCGGCACACCCTGCGGTATGCTGTCCCCCGTTCTGTGCGAGCTGTTGGATATCCTACCTGTAATGGTATACAACACTGCTTGCCATGATACAGCCAGCGCCGTGGCTGCCGTGCCTGAACCTGCAGGCGGCTTTCTGTTCTTGTCCAGCGGTACATGGTCGCTGATGGGCACGGAAACAAAAGAACCTGTCATAACGGAAGAGAGCAGAAAGAACAACTTCACCAACGAAGGCGGAGTCTTGAATACCACCCGCTTTTTGAAAAACATCATGGGGCTTTGGATCTTGCAGGAATGCCGCCGCCACTGGTCGTTAAAGGAGCCTGTATCTTTTGCCCAACTGGCCATGGAGGCCGAGGAGGCGCCGGCCTTTGCCTGCTTTATCGATCCGGATGACACAAGCTTCTTAACGCCCGGCGATATGCCCGAACGCATCCGGCATTACATTCATTCAACCGGCCAGACCGTGCCTGAAACCAGGGGCGGCCTTGTCCGCTGCATCTATGAAAGCCTGGCCATGACATACAAAAAGGCGGCCCAAACCATCTCCCGCCTGACAGGCATGAATTATAGCGCTCTTAACGCGGTGGGCGGAGGCACCCAGGCCCAATTGCTGATGCAGATGACCGCCGACGCCTTGGATATGCCCGTACTGGCTGGGCCTTCGGAAGCTACGGCGCTGGGAAATGCCATGATGCAGTTCATAGCCCTTGGCGCCATACGTGATGTGGCCCATGGCCGGAACATTGTGACTGCCTCCACTCCTTTGTGTACCTATTATCCAAAAAACGCGAAGGCATATGAGCAGGCGTTTTCAGTGTGGACGCGTATCGTTTCAAAGACAGGAACAAGATTAAGTTAGATGCACGGAGGTTGCTATGGCACAAAACGTACTTCTGCCCCAACTTGGCATATCAGAGGAGAGCGCCGTGGTCGGTGAGTTCTACGTAAAATCCGGCGATACCGTCAGCGTAGGACAGCCGCTGTTTTCACTGGAGACAGGCAAAAGCGTGTTTGACGTGGAAAGCGAGTTTGCCGGAACGGTATTGGCACTATTATGTGATGCAGGCGATGAACTGCCGATAAAAGCACCGGTGATGGTTATCGGCCAGCCGGGCGAATCGGTGGAGACGGCACCAAAAGCAAAAGAAGTTTCATTAGAGGCGCCAGTGAAAGCACCCTCAGATTCAAAGCAGGATGCAATCCCTGCGTCGGTGCGCGGGACGGAAGATGCCTCAAAAGATAATACGCTGAAGCTTGCATCGCCCCGTGCCCGGGCGCTTGCCGAAAAAGCCGGGGTGGACGCAGCCCTGGCATCGCCTTCCGGGCCCGAGGGGCTGATCATAGAGCGGGATGTTAAAAAGCTGCTGGACGAGGGCGTGCCGGCTGCCGTGAAGCCGTCTGCCGCAAAGACTGCTGAGGTGCCCGAGCGTGCGGCAGAATTTGAGGACGTACCTCTTTCGACCATGCGCAGGGTCATCGCAAAGAACATGATGGCATCGCTTGTTACTATGGCGCAACTTACGCATTCGGCCAGCTTCGATGCAACGGAGATTCTTGCCTACCGTGCCATGTGCAAGCAAAATCCTGCAATGAGTGGCGTGACCCTTGGCGATATGGTGCTGTTTGCGGTCAGCCGCACTTTGAAGGATTTCCCCGACCTCAACGCTCATTTTCTGGGTGAATCCATCCGTCATTTCAAAGGCGTACATTTGGGCGTGGCGGTGGATATTCCCGGCGGGCTGGTGGTTCCCGTCATCTGCGACGCGGACAAAAAGAGTCTGCTTACAATATCAAACGAGCTGAAAGAGCTTTCAAAAAGAAGCCGGGAAGGCACCATCCCACCGCAGGCGATTACTGGCGGCACATTCACCGTTTCCAACCTGGGCAATCTTGGCATAGAGCATTTTACGCCCATCATCAACCCGCCACAGGTGGCGATTCTGGGCGTAAACTGTGTAACGCTTCGCCCCCGCCGCGCCCAAGATGGAAGCGTAGCATTCTATGATGCAATGGGCCTGTCGCTCACATACGACCACAGCGCGGTGGACGGCGCACCGGCCAGCCGCTTTTTGCAGGCACTTTGTAAAAACCTTGAAGCATTCACACTGCTGCTGGGCAGATAGCCATTGGAGGGTAACATGTACGATTTGATCATTATCGGCGGTGGACCGGCCGGCTACCGCGCCGCCGAGAGAGCGGCGCACGAGGGCATCAGAACCATCCTCTTTGAAAAGCGGGCGCTGGGTGGAGTATGCCTCAATGAAGGATGCATCCCGTCCAAAACACTGCTGCATTCGGCCAAACTGTATGATTACGCAAAGGGCGGCGCCAGTAAGTACGGCGTTTCATGTGAAAACGCGGCGCTTGACCACAATGCGGTCGTTGCACGGAAAAACAAGGTCGTCAAGCAACTGACCGGCGGGATCGCCATGCAATTAAAGTCAGGCGGCGTGACCGTCGTTTCGGAAGAAGCCGAGATCCTGGGCCGCTGGGAAGGCGGGTATGTCATCGCTGCGGGAGGTAAGGAATACAAAGCCGCGCGGCTTCTGATTGCATCCGGGTCCGCGCCTGCCCTGCCGCCCATCGAGGGCCTCACGGAAGCCCTGGCTTCAGGCTTTGCGCTGACGAACCGCGAAATACTTGACCTGGACAGTGTTCCGCGATCCCTTGTGGTTGTTGGCGGCGGTGTGATTGGCCTGGAGATGGCAAGCTACTTTTGTTCGGCCGGAAGCGACGTGACGGTCGTGGAAATGCTGGACACCATCGGCGGCCCCATTGACAGTGAAATCGCCGTCCTTTTGAAAAAGACATACGAAAAAAAGGGCGTCAAATTCCTGATGGGAACATCGGCGGTAAAGTTTAATTCCGGCGAAGTCATGGTCAACAAGGATGGCATCACCGCGCTGGGGTGCGAGAAAACGCTCATCAGCATCGGCAGGAAGCCCGTATTGCCCAAGGGCGCGGAAAAGCTTGCGCTGGAAATGGTACGCGGTGCCATCGTAACGGATGAGCACATGCAGACAAGCGCTTTGAATGTCTATGCCGCAGGCGATGTGAACGGAAAAAGCATGCTGGCGCACACGGCCTACAGGGAAGCGGAGGTAGCCGTCAATCACATGACTGGAAAAAGGGATGCTATGGATTATTCAGCCATTCCTTCCGTGATCTATACCAATCCGGAAGTCGCCAGTTGCGGCGAAACATTGGTTTCGGCCAAGGAAAAAGGCATTGACGTGATAGAAAATAAGATACCGCTTGGCTATTCCGGCCGGTACCTTGCCGAAAACGAGGGCGGCGAAGGATTCTTCAAAATGGTTTTGGAAAAGACGGGGAAAATCATCGGCGTTTCGATCATCGGCAATCCGGCCAGCGAGATCATCTTTGGCGCATCGCTCATAATGAATCGCGAACTGCGTGCTGTTGATGTGTCCCGCGTCGTGTTCCCACATCCCACAGTCAGCGAAATATTCAGAGAAACAGTATTTTAGGAGGTGCCCTTATGCCACAAAGTCAATTCATCAATCCTGCCATCGTACGTTCCAAAGGGGAACTGAAAATCCGAAGCATTCCTCTGAATGTGTATGAGAAAACCATGAAAGATGAGCGGGGAAATTTCTCCGATGGGGAACTTCTGAACATATACCATGACATGCGCGTCATCCGCGAGTTTGAGACGATGCTCTATTCCGTACGGACGACCAAGCAGTACAATGGCGTGGATTATGTGTACACCGGCCCCGCCCACCTGTACACCGGGCAGGAAGCCGCGGCTGTCGGCATGGCCTATACGCTGGATTTAAGCGATGCGATCTTCGGTTCGCACAGAAGCCACGGCGAAGTTCTCGCGCGCGGCTACAGCGCCATCAGGCAGCTAGACGATTCGGATTTGCTGAAAATCATGCAAAGCTTCAACGGCGGCAAAACACTCGCGGCCATTGAAAAGCGTGCGGTCGGCGATGTGAAACGCATGGCCGGAGACTTTTTGCTGTACGGCTTCATGGCGGAGCTTTTTGGCCGTGAAAACGGATTCACAAAGGGTTTGGGCAACTCCATGCATGTGTTCTTTACACCGTTCGGAATCTATCCGAACAACGCCATCGTAGGCGGCAGCGCAGGCATCACGGTTGGTGCAGCGCTATTCAAGAAGATTATGCGTGAAAAAGGCATCGTTGTCTGCAACATTGGCGACGGTTCCCTGGGCTGCGGCCCGGTATGGGAAGCGATGAACTACGCTTCGATGGATCAATTTGCAAAGCTGTGGGACGATGCGCACAAAGGCGGATTGCCGCTGATCTTCAACGTGTTCAACAACGGCTACGGCATGGGCGGGCAAACCGATGGCGAAACAATGGCCTATGGCATCCTTGCCCGCGTAGGCGCAGGCATCAACCCTGACGCGCTTCACGCCGAGCGCGTGGACGGCTATAACCCGCTGGCCGTGATTGACGCGTACAAACGCAAGCGCAAGATCCTTGAGGAGCGGCGCGGTCCGGTTCTTTTGGATGTGGTCACCTACCGCTTTGCCGGGCACTCGGCCACCGACGCGTCCACCTACCGCACCAAAGAGGAGATCGAAGCCTGGCAGGATGTGGACCCGCTGAAAACATACCGCGCCGAGCTTATTGCCTGCGGCGTTGCATCAGAGGACACCCTTTTGACCATCGAGCAAAGCATCAAGAATGATATTACCCAAATCATGAAAGTTGCCATCGACAACAATATTTCGCCGCGCCTTGATTTACAGAAGGACCCCGATGCCGTACGCCAATTCAACTTCTCAAACGAGCACATTGAAAAGCGCGGGGACAGCGTTCCCGAAGTGCTGATTCCGCTTACAGAAAACAGCCGTGTCAAAAAATTGGCACAAAAAGAACGCTTCGCGTTTGACAAGGAAGGCAAGCCTGTCAGCAAGCTGAAGCAGTTCACCATCCGGGATGCGCTGTTTGAAGCCATCCTCACCAAATTCTACGAAGATCCTACCCTGATCGCCTTTGGTGAGGATAACCGGGATTGGGGCGGCGCGTTTGGCGTATATGGCGGCATGACGGAGTCACTCCCCTATCACCGGTTCTTCAATTCGCCGATCAGCGAAAGCACGATTGTTGCCAGTGCTGTCGGCTATGCGCTGATGGGCGGACGTGCCATACCCGAATTGATGTACTGCGACTTCCTGGGCCGTGCCGGCGATGAGGTATTCAACCAACTGGCCAAATGGCAGGCTATGAGTGCCGGAGCGCTGAAGGTGCCCGTTGTGCTTCGCGTGTCCGTCGGCAGCAAGTATGGCGCCCAGCACGCGCAGGATTGGACGAGCCTGGTTACGCATGTGCCGGGGCTTAAGGTTTGCTACCCCGTTACGCCGTATGACGCGAAGGGCTTGATGAATGCTGCACTTTCGGGCAGCGATCCCGTTGTGTTCTTTGAAAGTCAGAAGCTTTACGATATGGGTGAGCAGTTCCACCAGGGCGGCGTGCCCGAGGGATATTACGAGATTCCCCTTGGCGAACCGGATGTAAAGCTGTCCGGCAATGATGTGACAATCCTGTCCGTCGGCGCAGCGCTGTATGCTGCTATCGACGCGGCGAAACAACTGGAAGCATACGGCCTGAGCGCCGAGGTCATCGACGCGCGCAGCCTGGTGCCGTTCAATTATGAAAAAGTCGTGGCCTCCGTGAAAAAGACAGGCCGGATCGTACTCATATCCGATGCATGCGAGCGGGGCAGCCATCTAAATGACTTCGCGCGAAACATCACGGAGTTCTGTTTTGGTTATCTGGATGCACCGCCTGTCGTTGTGGGAGCGCCCAATGCCATCAGCCCCTGCCCCGAACTGGAGCAATACTATTATCCGCAGGCCAGTTGGGTTTTGTCGGCCATCCATGAAAAGATTTTGCCCCTGCCGGGGTATGTGCCGGAGTTCAATTACCAGACGCTGGAAAAGATCCGCCGTGTGAAGCTGGGGATATAACAAAACCGGTTGTTGCGTGATGATAATGCTTGGAGGAAGAGCTTGATGCGGGAAAAGATGCAAGAGCTTATAGATTTGTCCCACCGCTACGGGAGCGACGGGCGCTTTGTATTGGCTGGAGGCGGGAATACATCACATAAATCAGAGTGCGTACTATGTGTAAAAGCATCCGGCACGCGCCTGGCCACTGTGGATGAGAGCGGTTTTGTGAAGATGAGCATGGAAAAGCTTCTTGCCATGTTCTCCAAAGTATACCCGGAAGGCGACAAACCGCGTGAGCAGGCAGCCCTTGTGGATATGCTTGATGCGCGCCTGCCCGGCGAAACAGCGCGCCCCAGTGTGGAATGCATGCTGCATGCCCTGTTCCCCCAGCCATTTGTACTGCATCTGCATCCCGCGCTGGTCAATGGCCTGACCTGCGGGAGGGACGGCGAAGCATCGTGCCAAGCGCTGTTCGGGGATGAAGCGGTCTGGATCCCATTAACAAAACCGGGCTATATTCTTGCAAAGACCTGTTATGACGTTTTTGAAGCGTACCGCCAAAAACACGGCAAAGCACCTGATCTTTTGTTCATGCAAAACCATGGGGTCATTGTCGCATCCGACACCGTGGATGGGTTGGATGCACTGATGGAGAAGGTTATGAAGGCTATTGGCCGCAAGGTCACAGAAGAACCGGACCTAGAGGAACAGAGCGCACCTGATGAGGCAGTGGCTCTTGCGCCTGCACTGCGCATGCTGTACGCCCGCCTAAAGGGCAAGGGCTGTGCCGTATTTCATGCAAGCAGCGCAGTGAAGCGCCTGATAAAAGATGACGAGTCGCTTTCAAAGATTTCACAGCCCTTTACACCTGACCAGATCGTATACTGCAAAGCCGCCCTGCTTGTATTGGATGCGGATAATGACCCGGAAGCAAGCTTTGAAGCATTTGTCAATGAGAACGGTTATCCCCCGAAAATTACCGTACTGAAGGATGGCGGTGTGTTTGGCCTGGGCATGAGCAAGCATGAAGCAGATACAGCTCTTTCTCTGTTCCTCGATGCGGTGAAGATCGCCTGGTATGCCGGTTTCTATGGCGGCTGCCTTCCGCTGACGGAGGAGTTTACTAAGTTCATTCTTGATTGGGAGATCGAAAACTACCGGCAAAAGGTTGCCTTTTCAGCCGTCGGGGGCAAGCGCATGGATGGGAAAATCTGCGTTGTCACTGGCGCTGCGCAAGGCTTTGGGGAAGGCATTGCAAGAGCCATTGCATCGCAGGGCGGTTATGTCGTGATCGCGGACATGAATGATAAGGGCGCCGCAACCGTAGCCGAGTCGGTTTGCATGGAATATGGCGCAGGCACGGCCGTTAGCATTATGGTCAATGTAGCGGACGAAGCGTCCGTCAAGGCCATGCTTGATTATACCGTTTTGCAGTACGGCGGGCTGGATGTGTTCGTTTCCTGCGCCGGTATCCTCATCGCCGGCGGACTGGATACAATGAGCCTGGAGCATTTTCAAAAAGTAACGGCAGTGAACTACACGGGTTATTATCTATGCACCAAGCATGCCGCTGCCGTGATGAAGATTCAGCGCAGGTACGCGAAAGACTATATGGCGGATATCATCGAGATCAATTCCAAAAGCGGCCTGGAGGGCAGCAAGGCAAACTTCGCTTATGCCGGCAGCAAATTCGGCGGAATCGGCCTCACCCAAAGCTTTGCGCTGGAGCTTGCGCCTTTTGGCGTGAAAGTAAACGCCATCTGCCCCGGCAACCTGCTGGACGGGCCGCTGTGGAGCGATCCGGAGCGGGGGCTTTTCAAGCAATATCTGGAGGCGGAAAAAGTACCCGGCGCAAAAACGGTGGAAGACGTTCGCCGTTTCTATGAATCAAAGGTACCGCTTGGGCGGGGCTGCCAGGTGATGGATGTGGCGAAGGCCGTATTTTACATCGTAGAGCAAACATACGAAACCGGCCAGGCGATTCCCGTTACAGGCGGACAGGTGATGCTGAATTAATGAAGGGCGTGGATGAAAACGCGATGAATGTTCCTGTCACGAAGACTATAGGCGCTGATTCCCTGCTCGCGCCGATCAATGAACCAACCGCCCAGGAACGGTTGAAGCATTTGTCCGGCTGTTTTGAGAGGTTCTCTTTGGGTGAGGCGCCGCTTCCCAAGCCCACCAGCTTTGTTAACAACCACATCCATACGACCTACTCCTTTTCTCCCTACTCGCCCAGCGATGCGGTATACCGCTCGTGGCTGAACGGTCTTGCCACCACCGGCATCATGGATCATGATTCCGTATCCGGTGCGCTTGAGTTTATCGAAGCCGGAAAACTGCTGGGTATCGCCACGACAGTGGGCTTTGAATGCCGCTGCCGCATGACGGATACTCCCTTCTCAAACCGTACCCTGAACAATCCGGATCAATCAGGCGTTGCCTACGTGGCCTGTCACGGCATTCCCCACCAGTTTATCAATGAGGCTGACAACTGGCTGAAGCCGTACCGGCAAAAGCGATTGTTGCGCAACCGGCGCATGACACAGCGGCTGAATGATCTTGTCAGTGATCCCGCGCTTATGCTGGATTTTGAAAAAGACATCCTGCCCTTGTCCCAGGCGGAGGAGGGAGGCTCGGTCACGGAAAGGCATATCCTTTTCGCGCTGGCGTGCAAGATCATCGAAGCTTACGGGCGAGGCGAGGCATTGCTTCAGCTTTTGAATGAACGGTTTGGCATATACGCTTCTGGAAAAGTACGGGAATCACTATTAAACAAGAGTGATCCCTACTACGCATACCGTGTTCTGGGCTTATTGAAAAGCAGCTTGGTGGAGAAGTTTTATATTGACGCAGATGAAGAATGTCCGCATATCAGGGACTTTGTTGCTTTCGCAAAGTCTATTGGCGCAATCCCCGCCTATGCATACCTGGGGGATGTGGGCGAGTCGGTTACGGGGGACAAGAAGACCCAATCCTTTGAAGATGTCTTTTTGGATGAACTGATCCCCTGGCTGAAGGAAACAGGGTTTACATCGGTCACGTACATGCCTACCAGAAACAGCCTGCAGCAGCTTTTACGCTTGATGCAGCTCTGTGACCTATACGATCTGTTTCAGATTTCGGGTGAAGACATCAATACACCCTTCCAGCCGTTTGTGTGCGAGCAGCTTATGCGCAGCGAATTCAGCCACCTGGTAACATCCGCATGGGCACTGATCGGGCACGAAAAGGCTGCCACCGCAAATTTGAGCCGGGGGATGTTCTCCGGTAATACCGTTATAACGTATCCAACGCTAAAAGAGAGAATCTCGCATTTCGCTGCCATCGGCAAAGATGTGAAAGGATGAATGATATGCAATCCACCGCGCTGAGGCTTTACGGAGCAAATGATTTGCGGCTTGAAACCTTCGAGCTTCCACCTATCAAAGAAGATGAGATGTTGGTAAAAATAATCTCGGACAGCATCTGTATGTCCAGCTACAAAGCAGCCATGCAAGGCGCGGCGCACAAGCGTGTGCCGGACAATGTTGCGCAAAATCCCGTTATATTGGGGCATGAGTTTTGTTCTGAGATTATTGAGGTTGGTGCAAAATGGGCAGACCAATACAAGCCCGGTCAGCATGCCTCGCTCCAGCCGGCACTGAAAGGCACGTATGATGCCACCGGGTATACTTTTCCATTTCTTGGCGGAAACGCGACGTATGGTATTATCCCATCCGTGTACATTGAAGCGGGAAATGTGATCCCTTTTGAAGGAGAATCCATGTTCTACGGTTCTTTGTCTGAACCGCTCTCGTGCGTGATCGGTGCGGTACATGCCTGTTATCACACAACCCAGGGCGAATACGTGCACGACATGGATATAAAGGAGGGCGGATGCGCTGCCATTCTTGCCGGTGCGGGACCGATGGGCCTGGTTATGATCGATTACCTGATCCATCGCACGCGCCGCAGCAAAAAGCTCGTCGTCACCGACATCGATGAGGCAAGGCTTATTTGGGCCAAGCGTGTCTTGCCGCCTCAGGAGGCCGCAAAAAACGGCGTGGAACTGATTTACCTCAATACCGGGAACGTGTCCGACCCGGTGGAAGAGCTCAAAAAGCTATCCGATGGCATGGGCTTTGATGAGGTGTTTGTGTTCGCTCCCGTGGCCGCCGTGGTGGAGCAAGCCGATGCGATCCTTGCCTACGACGGTTGTTTGAATTTCTTTGCCGGGCCTTCGAACCCTTCGTTTACGGCAAAATTCAACTTCTACAATGCGCACTACAATGCAACACACATTGTAGGAACATCCGGCGGAAATACGCTAGACATGCGCGAATCGCTTGACCTGGCGTCCCAGGGGCTGACCAATCCTGCCTTATTGGTAACGCACATCGGTGGTCTCGATGCTGCGAAAGACACAACGTTGAATCTGCCAAACATTCCGGGCGGCAAAAAGCTGATATACAACCACATCTCCCTGCCGCTGACAGCCATTGCCGATTTTGCGGAAAAGGGCAAAACCGACCCGTTGTTTTTGAAGCTTGCCCAGTTTTGCGACGAAACGGACGGTTTGTGGAACCTGAAGGCTGAACAGTATTTGCTTCAAAACGCTCCGGCTCTGAACCCAGACATGTATAGGGTATAACCCTTACTGCACCATTACGATGATCAATAAGCAGTACGGGCGGCTAATCTGCCGCCCGTACCGTCTTTTTTTTTGCCCATATCAATGCGACCCGATTACCTTATCAACAAATGCCTTTGCGATTGCAGGATCAAACTGCTTGCCTGCCTCCCGCCTAATCTCCGTTACTGCCTCATCAATACTCTTTGCTTTTCTGTAAGGCCTGTCTTTTGTCATGGCATCAAAAGCATCAACAATAGCAATGATCCGGGACAAGAGCGGTATGCTTTCTCCCTTCAATCCTTGCGGATAACCCTTCCCATCCCACCTTTCATGATGGGCCAGAATATACTCTGCTATCTGGCTCAGTTCCGGAACCGTACGGGCAATTCTATACCCGGCCTCAGGATGCTTTTTGATTTCAGCCCATTCTTCAGGCGTTAATGGACCCGCTTTTGTTAAAATATTTGTATCAACGCCAATTTTACCAATATCGTGCAGCTCTGATAGCAGTTCCAGAGCAACAAGTTCCTCCTCTTTCAGGCCTAATTCATTTCCCAATTGTTTTGACAAATCAGCAAGCCTGTCGCAATGTTCCCTGGTCTCATAATCCTTTTCCATCAGCGCTGTTTTGATAGAAGTAATAATGGTGCTATGAAGACTCTTGAGCACCAGCAGTTTTCGCTGATACATAAGCTGTTCTGCTGTTTTCACAACTTTTTCAAACAACTCGTTTTCATTGTATTTCGTCGCACATCCCAGTGCCAAACTGGAAAATGACATTTCTCTGGGGATCTGCATGGATTGATTTGCACATGCATTCCTGATTTGCTCCATGATTGCTTTGGCGGTTTCCTCTTCGGTATTGGGCAGCAGCAAACAGAATTCGTCACCGCCTATTCTGGCTGCTAGATCGCGCTCCCTTACACAGGACTTGATCATGTTGGCTGCTGCCTGCAAGATCCGGTCCCCTTCATCATGGCCGAAAGCGTCGTTGATCAATTTCAAACCGTTAATGTCTCCAATAATCACCGACAAAGGCAAGCTATCGGCTGTATCCAGGCGCATTTTTTCACTTTCGAAAAACGCACGGTTATAAAGCCCAGTCAATGCATCATGGTAACTCAGGTAATGGATTTCCTTTTCCTTTCTTTTTCTCTCGTTGATATCTCTGCTGATGCCTACCATGCCCAGTATATTTCCTTCCGTATCATAATACGGTGTTTTTACCGTATCGAAATATACAATGCTTCCATCAGGAGTGATAACTTGCTCCTCAACGTTCTGAGGCTCCCTCTTTTGGATTGCTCCTATATCCGATTCTCTATACCATTCTGCCACCTGTTTATCAAAGAGATCATAAATGCTCTTCCCGACAATATCAGCTTCTTTAAAGCCCGTATATTTCTCAAAAGCGCGGTTGCACCCCAGATACCTGCTGTTTTTGTCCTTGTAGAAGATCATGTCCGGTATTGAATTCAGAAGACAAACCAACAAAGCCTGCTTTGCCTCATACTCCTGATAAAGCGCTTTATAGTTTTCTTCGCTTCTTTTTAACTCTTCCCTGGCGATAACGGTATCGGTTATTTCCTGAACCATGCAAAGATGTTGGTCTTGATTGCGGTTCTTGATCCGCAGTTTTGCAATAATCATGTGCGCCCAAACAATGGAACCATCAGGCTTTATATACCTTTTGTCCATGGCATAGCTATCTGTTTCACCGGCTTGAAGCCTTGCAAACTGCCTTTTGTCTTCCACAATGTCATCAAGATGCGTCAAGTCTTCCCAACTAAGCTTTTCTAGTTCACTCCTGGACCGGCCGACGATTTTTTCAAACTTGCTGTTGATCAATACTGTTTTAGCGCCGTTGGCAATGGATATTCCGATTGGGGCTTGTTCAATGACTGTCCGTAAATAGACATCGCTCTCTTCCAGTTCTTCTTTCATACGGATTCTTGCCAGCGTATCATAAACTACCATGCACAATATCATGGATAGAATCGGATATGCAATGATTACAGGCAGGCTGATGGAGCTGAATACCGGTCCTATCATGTGTGCAGGCAAAGCCACCACACCGGCCAGCATAATGATATGCGTTACAATGCCAAACAGATAAAACTCCAGCCAATTGTTCTTTTTGCTGATTATTTTTTCCCAGCGCAGCCTTTTCCACATGATGCCGATTGCGGCACTGGAAACAGTGACAAATACGCCCATATATACCCCTGGGCCGCCCATGAATATTCTATATACACTAATGATAACAGCGCCGATCATGGTGGGTATACTTCCAAAAAACATGCCGGCGATGCTGATAAGAATAGAACGCGTGTCAAAGACAACGCCCGGCTCCAATGTTACCGTATTATACAGAAGAGCAATTCCGACCATGCCAATAATGAAACCCAGAATGATACTGAATACATTCCCCCGTTTCCAATACCGAATGTACAGGGTGATGAAAATCACACAAATGATCAAAAGCAGGGAAGCATTCAGCGTAAGGCCGCGAATAAACTCTTCTATCATTAAACCTACCCCGATCTTTAAGAAATTAAATATATACAAAATGTCAACTCTATCGTAAAACTTCACACGAGGTATGTCAATACATTTGTATACATTCAGAAACACTCAATGTCATATGCTGTAAGAATTCTGGCATATAACCGGATTCAAACAACTGTAAGGCACTTTTCAGTATTCTCCGATCGCACCTGCACGAACCATTTTCTAAAAACAGCATACTGTGTTATTGATTCCTCCTGCTGTAGAGGGAGGAATCAGCAAAGGAACGCCTCCTTTGCACTGCCCGTGATCCATGGGCAATATCATATAGATCAATTCAGGGAGCGGCAATCGCTGCTCCCTTTCTCTTTTACCTGTTCATGTTTTATGTTCTTGCGCAATGAATATTTTGTCTTTACAATACAGGAAGAGCATAAAACGATTTCTATGATTTATCCAGGAAAGGATGAACCCAATGCCTGTCATCCCCTATGCATATCGTCATGCCCCCGTGCCCGGCGGCGGCTTTGTCACCGGTTTAGTATTCCATCCCCATACCCCGGACGTCGCCTATGCCAGAACCGATATCGGAGGCGTCTTAAGGTTTGAGCCCCGCAGCCTGTCCTGGAAAAGCCTTTGCGACCATGTAACCCATCCAGGCAGGTGGGAGACATATCCGCTTTCCCTGGCGCTGTCACCCACAGATGATAACCGGCTGTACATTGCCGCAGGGGATGGCGAAAAAAATAACATGCTGTGCATTTCCTATGACCGGGGCGAACATTTTCATTACAGGGAGCTTCCCACCGGCATTCACGGCAACGCCAGTGGCCGGGGAACAGGTGAAAGGCTCCTGGCTTCAAATACAAAACCCGAAACTCTATTCTTTGCCAGCCAGACAGGCGGTCTGTTTGTCTCCCGTGACCTTGGCGAATCGTGGGAGCATCTTGTTGTATGCCCGCCGGGAGGCCGGGAAGAAACGAATCTCACCTTCCTGTTTGTCCATCCGGACAATGAGGGCTTTTTGATCGTTGGGACAAATGGCGAAAAGAACAGCCCGGACGGCATCATCCGCGGGCCTTCGCTGTATTTTTCAACGGATGGCGGCAAGCATTTCTCTTATCTTCCGGGGCAGCCGGCACCGCTTGTACACCCCGGTTCCACCTATCCCGGTTATGTGGCTCAGCGTTATGCGTTTGACGGGAAGCATCTATACATCACCTTGTCCGCTCCCGGTTATTGCTGGGCAGGGTTTTCAAGCTATGCCTGCGATACGGGAAGCTGCGTGGACGGTGTACTGCTTCGATACCTGATTTCCTCCGAAGGGGAGATACAGGAAATTCTCGATCTCACGCCCTCCGGGGATGTTGATAAAGACTATCCTGAGCGGCGCCTGGGTTGTGGCCTGTCCGGTATATCCACCGATCCTAACCATCCCGGAGTGGTGGTCATGAGCACCATATGCCATCCGGAGCAGGATACAATTTACCATTCCAGAGATTATGGCTTGCATTTCACCCCCATCCTGCAAGGTCTTTCCATTGGGAGTATCGATTTTAACGTGGACTATATGAAGCCCGAGTTCAATGGCGGCCATTCCATCATCCACTGGATGGGCGATCTGAAAATCAATCCCTTTGACGGGAATCAGGCCTTTTTTACCACAGGCACAGGTATATTTGCCACCTTCAATCTTCAAAACGCCCTGGAAAGCAAGCCTGTTGCCTGGCAGCCCTTATGCGATGGACTGGAAGAAACGGTTCATTTGAACGTATACAGCCCGTCAATCGGCCCTGTAAAATTGATTGATATCATCGGCGACCTGGGCGGCTTTGCATTCCGTGATTTGACCCATCCCTGTAAGAACAGCTTTGCGGATGCACAAGGCAACCGGTACATCACCTGCATGAACGCCGATTATCCCGAATCCACAGCCCGCCCTGTAGTGGTCACCGCCCGGGGCAATTGGAAAGGGAAAACGACAGGCGGGCTGATCATCTCCCATGATGACTGTGAAACCTGGTTACGTCTTCCCGATCCTGTTGGCATTTTGCCGTTGGTGGATGAACTGATGGCGGCCATCCGCCGCCCAAACGTCAATGCCGGATGGACGGCGATCGCCTCTGATGGAAAAACCATCCTATGGGGCCTGGCTCGTGGAAATGAGCTGCCGGTTCCGGCCCTATTATCCACTGATGACGAAGGCAAAGCCTATCACCCAAGCCTGGTGTACGATTTGAGCGGAAAGCAGATAACAAGCGATCAAGCAACCATCAAGGTATTCAGTGACAGGGTTTGGCCGGATGTTTTTTACGGCTTTGGACAGGACAGCCGCATGTTTGTAAGCACCAATCAGGGAAGAACCTTTCAAGAGCTTCTCTTGCCTGATGATTTCCCCAAAAGGGACTTATCGGGCATCGATAGCATGCAGCATTATGAAATCCGGGTTCAAAGGGAAGCGCCGGGTGTTATTTGGATATCCTTGGCGGAGAAAGGTTTATGGCGGCTTGCCTATGATAGGGAGAAGAACAAGGCTCAACTGATGCGGATCAGTAACGAGGGGGATACCGTCTACCGTGTAGGCCTTGGCAAGGAAGAGAAGAAAAGCGCCCCCCAGGCGCTGTACATCAACGGCATTCTGGGGGGTACTTATGGATTTTACCGTTCGCTTAATGGCGGGGCAACCTTTACGCGCATTAATACAGATCGGCAGATGTTTGGCGACATCCGTTCCATATGCGGTGATCCCCGCACCTTTGGCCGTTTTTTTATCGCCACAGGCACCCGCGGGGTATTGTACGGAGAACCGGAATCTCAGGCCTGATGACAGCCAGGAAAAAGGGGCTGTCATGCTGTGGGTTTCGCTTCTGCATGGCAGCCCCTGATTCGTTTTACTCTGGATCGTACCCGGCTGGCGTCTCGGTAGCTTCAGCATTTTGTCATACGCGCAGCTCCTTTATGACAATGCCGGCGTCTTTGGGTGTAAATACCGGAATGATATGCAGCGGCGCATATGCCTGAACCTTTTGTCCGCCTTCATATTCCTTCCCGGTAGACTGCTCCACCCAGGTGATCCCTTGGGGAAGATAGACTTCTCTTGTTTGGGCCCCGGCCTTAAGCACAGGCGCAACCAGCATTTCTGGACCGAACATATAGGCGCTTTCCTCTTCCCAAGCCTTTTCATCCTTAGGGAAGTCAACAAACAGCGGACGCATGACGGGGGTTCCGTTTTCATGAGCCCTTGCCATCTGCTCTCGTATATATGGCCTGAGTGATTCCCGCAGGCGAATGTATCGGCTCAATATTTCCTGCATATGGGGGCCGAAGCTCCATACTTCATTGGGCGCACCGCTGCCAAACTGGCGAACTCCGCCCCGGTATTCCTCCGCCGGCGGCTCGTAGGGCAGCCGGTCTCCATGCATCCGCATCACCGGGGTAAAAACGCCCCAGGCAAACCACCGTATGAGCAATTCCTGAAACTTTGGATCGGTGATGGTACCGCCGCTGAATCCACCCAAGTCGCTGTTCCACCAGGGTATGCCGGCCATGGCCATGGATAGGCCTGCCGCCAACTGCTCCTGCATGGAACGGAAGGACGAGTCTACATCACCGGACCAGACAAGGGCACCATAGCGTTGGCTGCCTGCCCAGGCACAACGGACCAGGTTGAGAATATTTACCTGCCCTTCCGCCCTCATGCCATCATAAAAGGCCTTGGCATAGTGGTTGGGGTACAGATTTCCCACCTGCAATGCGGGGCCTGAATGAAACCGATGCAGGTCGAAATCATACTTCCCGTACTCCGGCTCCGCTTCATCCAGCCAAAAAATCCGCACGCCATGACGGTAATAATTTTCTTTGGCCTTTTGCCATACAAATTCCCTGGCGTCAGGATTTGTCGCATCAAAAAACACGCAATCCCCCATCCAGTTCATGTGCACCGGAACACCCCGATCCACTTGGACCAGGTACCCGTTTTCATCCATTTCCCGATAGTTTTTGCTCCTTACATCCACCGTAGGCCATATGGAGACCATCAGCTCGATGCCCAGACTTTTCAGCTCTTCCACCATGGCGGGGACATCAGGCCAGTCCTTGGGATCAAACATAAAATCACCCTGGATGGTCCA
>JAEZLW010000061.1 GCA_023415145.1 Bacillota bacterium
ACATGATGCACCGGCTCCGTGATACGTTTGACCTGGCCTATGACCACACCTGCATGCATGAGTTTGTGCTCACCCTGGAGGAAATGAAAAAGGATACAGGCGTGTCCGCCCTGGATGTGGCCAAGGCGTTGTTGGACAAGGGCATGCATCCCCCCACCATGTACTTCCCTTTGATCGTGCACGAGGCACTGATGCTAGAGCCCACTGAAACGGAAAGCCTGGATACGCTGGAGGAAGGCATCAAAGCGCTGAAGGAAATCGCGCAAAAGGCAAAGGATGATCCGGAGAGCCTGCATCTATGCCCCGTGACCACCCCCATCGGCCGGCCCGACGAGGTGGCGGCGGCCCGCAACCCAAGGCTGCGATACAGCTTTGAGAAGGAGTGAAACCATGATAAGCCGGTGCCGCTATGTGGTGACTGAATGTACATTCCCTTACGAAAACCTGGCGATGGAAGAGTACCTGCTGGAAACGGTCCAGCCGGGGGAAATCATACTGTACCTGTGGCAGAACCGGCATACGGTGGTCATTGGCCGCAACCAAAATGCCTGGAAGGAAGTGCGCGTGCCGGAGCTTGAGAAAGACGGCGGCCATCTTGTGCGCAGGCTTTCCGGCGGCGGTGCAGTGTATCACGACCTGGGCAACCTGAACTTTACTTTTCTTGTGAGCGAGGCCGACTATGATGTGGCCCGGCAGACGGAAGTCATTTTGCAGGCGGTGCGCTCTTTCGGCATCCCGGCGGAGCGCACCGGCCGCAACGATATTACGGTGGACGGGCGCAAATTCTCCGGCAACGCCTTTTATAAAAGCGGCGGCAACGCCTATCACCACGGTACGCTGTTGGTACACGTGGATATGGACAACCTGGCCCACTATTTGAATGTGCCCCAGCAAAAGCTTACATCCAAGGGCGTATCCTCCGTCCGGGCGCGGGTGGTGAATTTGCAGGAGCTGTGCCCCGAGCTTACCATCCCGCTGCTTAGGGATGCACTGATTGCGGCCTTGGGCAAGGTCTATGGCGCTATGCCCGAAAAACTGCCCGCCCCCCGCATCGATGGGGAGAAGGTGGCGGAGGGAAAGGCGAAATTCTCCGCCTGGGATTGGATCCTTGGCAGGCCTATCCCGTTCACTTGGGAGGGGGAAGCCCGCTTTCCCTGGGGCGGCATCCAGCTTCAGTTTTCGGTGGAAGCCGGTCGTGTCAAGGAATGCGGCGCCTATTCCGATGCGCTGGATGAGGAGCTGATCCGGCAGCTTCCCGGCCTGTTTGCCGGATGTCCGCTTGCCGGGCCAGCGCTGGCCGAAGCCCTTGCGCCCATCCGGGAGCAGTCTGAGGATATTTACCGGGATCTGCAATCCTTTTTGACAAGCCAAAACTTCTGAGGGGTGACAGGCCATGGATTTTGACTGGATCATCCTGGGGGCGGGGCCGGGTGGCTACGAGGCGGCCATCCGGGCAGCCCAACTGAAACAAAAGGTAGCGCTGATAGAAAAGAACGAGGTGGGCGGAACGTGTTTGAACCGCGGCTGCGTGCCCACCAAAGCGCTGCTTCACGCTGCCATGGGTTTTGAAGAACTGGACCATATTGCATCCTGGGGCATCCGGGCGGAGCAGGTGACCTTGGATTTTGACAGAATGTATGCCCGCAAGGATGAACTGGTTTCAAACCTGCGGGAGGGCATTGGAAGATTGATTTCCCAAAATGGCATCACGCTGTTCAAAGGTGCGGGCGTCATCCGGGACAGCCATACCGTTGCGATGGAAGACAAGGTGCTGACGGCGGAACGCATTCTTATTGCTACCGGCTCCGTGCCTATACTTCCCAACATCCCCGGTATGACTCTTCCCGGCGTGGTGGTAAGCGACGGGCTGCTTTCTGCTCCGCCCATTGGCAAGCGTTTGATCATCATCGGCGGTGGCGTGATCGGGGTGGAGTTCGCGTCCATGTTTCAGGCATTGGGCTATGAAATCACGGTCATCGAAGCACTGGAAAGGGTTTTGCCCCAAATGGACCGGGAAATTTCCCAGAACCTTGGCATGATCCTCAAAAAGCGCGGCGCAACCGTATGGACCGGCGCGCGGGTTAAGGAGATTCAAAAGGGTGACGAGGGTTCCCTGACCGTTTTATACGAAGCTGGCGGCAAACAGAGCCAGGCTTCGGGGGATACGGTGCTTGTGGCCATCGGCCGCAGGGCCAATACCCAGGGGCTGTTTGAAGAAGGGTTTGCTTTGGAAACAGACCGTGGCCGCATCGTGACGAACGCAAACCATGAAACCAGCATTCCCGGCATATATGCCATTGGGGATGTGGCCGGAAGCATTCAATTGGCCCATGCCGCCTCCGCCCAGGGCATCGCCTGCGTGGAGCGGGCGGCGGGGCATACACCCTCTGTTCGGGAAGACCTGGTTCCCTCCTGCGTGTATACCCGTCCGGAGATCGCCTGTGTCGGCATGACGGCGGACGAGGCGAAGGCAAGGGGTATCCCTGTGCGTACCGGGAAGCACATCATGACTGCCAACTGCCGCACCATGATCGCCGGCGGCGAGCGCGGCTTTGTAAAGCTTGTGCTGGATGAAGCGACGGATGTGCTGCTGGGCGCGCAGATCGTGTGCGAGCGGGCCACAGACATGGTAAACGAAATGACGGTGGCCATCGCCAATGGATTGACCAGGGAACAGCTTCTAAAAGCGATACGGCCCCATCCAACCTTTGCCGAAAGCGTCACCGAAGCGCTGGACAGCGTTCATGGCATGGCGATTCATATGGCACCGGCCAGGAGGGGATAGACTTGCGGGAAGGGGCCTTTTTGAAAAAATGCCCCTTCCCGCACCCATCCCCGAAAAACATTCAGAGGAAGTCATTATATAGGAGCGCCGGATACTTCCAGGCGCCCTATTATGTTTTTATAATGTACAAATAGCTGTATGCCTTAGGATTTCCTGATATAGAGATTCCAAAGAGATATATCTCTTTGGCGGTGGGTCCAGGGGGGCGGGGCCGCCCGGGGTACCGTGTCTTAAGCATGGCTTTGAAGTACTGTCCG
>JAEZLW010000123.1 GCA_023415145.1 Bacillota bacterium
CACCCCGCCCGCCTGCAAAACCCTGGCGAGACGATAGCAAACGAGGGGCCGCAGCCCCTCGTTGCTCCCCTAGGGTTAGTCGATAGCCGGAAGCGGCCGCAGCACGGGCAGCGGCCGCTTTTCCCAAGAAAGGCGGTGGCGTCCTTATGACAGCGCAACCCGGCATACTCACAAAGAAGCGGCCGACACTATGGCGGGAGATCAAGCGCAACCGTGTGGCCTATGCCTATATCTCCCCGTTTTTTATCCTCTTTGCCATATTCGGTCTGTTCCCCATTGTAGCCGGCTTTTACATCAGCTTTTTCCGCTGGGATGGCACCGGGGCTATGAAATGGCGTGCCTTGGACAACTATATCCGCCTTTTTACCGATCCCACCTTTTTAAAAGCGATATCGAACACATTTTACATCGGTATCATCGCGCATATCCCTATCCTTTTTGGCGGCCTTGTGCTGGCGTACGTTTTGAACGGCACTTTTGTAAAAGGACAAAACCTTTTCCGTACTGTTTTTTTTCTGCCGATGGTCACCAGCTCCGTGGCTGTTACAATCGTGTTTTCCTCCATGTTCGGGAATAACTTCGGCATTCTCAACTACTTTCTTGGCATGCTGGGCATTGAAAAAATCGACTGGCTGGGGGGTGCGGGGCAGCATATCCGCACAAGCGTTATCATCATGTTTGCCTGGAAATGGGTGGGCTGGAACATGGTCATATACCTGGCCGGCATGCAGGGCATTTCTAAGGATATTTACGAGGCGGCTACCATTGACGGGGCACGCCCGTCGCAAACCTTCTGCCGCATTACGCTTCCGCTTTTGAAGCCCATTATTTTGTTTACGCTCATCCAATCCACCATCGGGATGATGAACCTGTTTACCGAGCCCTTTATCCTCACCGGCAGCAAGGGCGGCATCAACAACATGGGCCTGACGGTGATGATGTACCTCCTGGACAAAGCTCCCAAGGGTAACAACATCTATGGGCTTGCTTCCGCCGTTGCGTATGTCATCTGCATGATGGTGATTGTGATTTCCCTGTTTTTCCAAAAAACCCTGGGGAACAGGGATGCTGAAAAAAGGCTGCGCCAAGGCTCCAAGAGGGGAGGGGTTGGCCTATGAGCACGCTGCTCCTTGTGCTGGGGCTTGTGATTGCTGGTCTGTACCTGGCCTCACGGGCCTCCAAAGCATTTGCCAGAATCACGCTTTACTTGACGCTGGGCATGATATCCCTTGCAACGCTGCTGCCCTTTTACTGGATGTTTGTTCTCTCCACCCGCTCCACACCCGAGATTTATTCTTTCCCTCCCCCTTTCTTTTTTGGAAACAGTCTTGCCGATAACTTTCAAAGTGTGCAGGCGGCAGTCAATATCGGAAGAAGCTTCGTAAACTCTGTTGCCGTATCAGGCATCAATACAGCCCTCGTGCTCCTGTTTTGCTCCATGGGCGGGTATGCCTTTGCGGTTTACCGATTTCCGGGCCGCAATATGCTCTTTTCCATCCTGCTGGGCACCATGATGATTCCGGCCATTTCGGGGATCATCCCCTGGTTTTTTCTGATCAGCAAATTGGGCTGGATCAACAACATCGCAGCTCTGGTGATTCCCGGTGCGGCCAATGCCTTCGGCATCTTCTGGATGCGGCAATACTGTATCAATAACGTTCCGGTTTCCCTGATGGAAGCGGCGAAGATCGACGGCTGCCCGGAATGGCTGATTTTCTTCCGTGTGATTGCGCCGGTGCTGCTTCCCGCCTATTCGGCGCTGGGTATTATGCAGTTTGTAAACGTTTGGAACGATTACATGATCCCGATGCTGGTTCTGAGGAATACCGATTTACATACGCTGCCCCTGATGCTATCCTACATGAAGGGCGACCCCACAAGAGGCACGAACTTGGGTGCCTTGATGCTGGCCAGCACATTGGCGGTTCTGCCGCTGCTGGCGGCATTCCTCTCGGCAACCAAGTTTTTTATGAACGGGCTTACTGCCGGAGCGATCAAAGAATAATGCGAGGTATGACTATGCGCAAGGACAAATCCCTCCACACGGACAAATTATCCCTGGGTGTCTGCTATTATCCGGAACATTGGGAAGAAAGCCTGTGGGCAGATGACCTGCGCCGCATGCTGGAACACGGCATTACAACCGTCCGGGTATTCGAATTCGCCTGGACCTTTGTCGAAAGGGAAGAGGGCAACTTTGATTTCTCCCTTTTCGACCGCTTTTTGAACCTTTGCAGGGATCAGGGCATGCAAGTGATCCTGTGCACGCCTACCGCCACGCCCCCTGCCTGGCTGACGCACAAGTACCCGGAAGTGTTGAACGCCGACATCAAGGGCAACCTTTATCATCACGGTCACCGGCGGCATTACAACTACAATTCTCCTGTTTATCAAAGCCTTTGCAAACGAGTTGTCACAAAGCTTGCGGAGCGCTATGGCCAGCATCCTGCCGTTACCGGCTGGCAGATCGACAACGAAATCAACTGTGAGATAGACGTTTTTTATTCCCAAAGTGACGACGATGCCTTCCGGGCCTATCTGCAAGCCCATTTTGGAACGCTGGATGCGTTGAACAAGGCCATAGGTGCTCCTTTCTGGAATCAAACCTACACGGCTTGGCAGCAGGTGCACCTTACGCGCAATACGCTCCACGGCAGTGCCAACCCCCACATGGCACTGTTGGAAAAGCGGTTCATTTCCAAAAGTGCCCGGAATTTTGTGAAAATGCAAAGCGGCATCATCGCGAAGTTTGCCAAGGGAAGGTTCATCACCACCAACGGCATTTTCGGCCATCTGGATACCCATGAAATGACCCAGGAATGCCTGGATTTCATCACCTATGACAGCTACCCCAACTTCGGCTATGGCGCAGAGCAGGTCATGGATGAGCACACCGGCAGCGGGCTTCGGGACAGGCAATGGAGCTTGCAGTTAACCCGCGCACGCTCCGTAAGCCAAAATTTCGGTGTCATGGAGCAGCAGTCCGGCCCCGGCGGCTGGGATTTCCGCATGCTACAGCCCATGCCCAAACCAGGGCAGATGCGGCTTTGGACCATGCAATCCGTGGCCCACGGCGCAGATTTTGTCAGCTATTTCCGCTGGCGCACCTGCGGCTATGGCACGGAAATGTACTGGCATGGCCTGAATGATTACAGCAACAAATCAAACCGCAGGCTTATGGAGCTTATGGAAATCGCCAAGGAGTTCAAAAGCCTTGCCCGTGTGGCCGGCAGCCGATATGAAGCCAAGGTAGGACTGTTGCATGATTATCTCAACGAGTGGGATGGGGAGCGTGACAAATGGCACGGGCCTTTGGATGTGGCATCCCGCAGGAATTTGTTTGCCGCGGCCCAGGATACGCACACGCCTTTGGATTTGGTCTATCTTCGAAAGACCAACAGCCATCAAACGTTAGTGGAGGAGCTTCTTCCATACAAGGTGCTGTTCTATCCCCATGCTACCATCCTGACACAGGAAATGGCTTCCTTGCTGGAAGAGTATTGCCGTGCGGGCGGGGTGCTGGTGCTGGGCGCTCGAACGGGATACAAGGATGAGTATGGCCGCTGCCCCATGATGCCAATGCCGGGGCATGCCGCCAAACTTTGCGGAGCGGAGGTTGAGGATTACACCTTTGTCAGGCCCGAGGAGCCGCCTGTATGCCTTGACTGGGAAGGAAAAACCGTGCTTGCCCCCATCTTTAACGACATCCTTGTGCCAATGGAAGACGGGGAAGTATTGGCTGCCTATCAGGGCGGATATTATGATGGCAAGCCTGCCCTTGTGAAAAAGAGCTATGCAGGCGGCGGGGCGGCTTATTATGTCGGATCTGGCTTCAGCCAGGAACTGGCAGCGCTGATCCTTGATAAGCTTGGCGTAAGCGATCCTTATGCCGATGAAATTGCCTGCCCCAAACAAGTGGAACTGGCCATGCGGATAAAGGGAGAGAACCGCTACTGCTTCCTGCTCAATTTCAGCGGTGAAAATCAAACGGTTCAAATCAAGGGCATGTGGCGGAATGCCATCAGCGGTGCAGCCATTTTGGGCGGGATGGAGCTTAAGCCCTACGGTGTCGTTGTTCTGGAGCAATAGCCGTAGCTTAAAAAACGAAAAGGCGGATGGTTCTGCTTCAATGCAAATCATCCGCCTTTTTTGATTATCAAAAGAATGAAGCAATTTATCCGGCCATGATTTGCGTAAGCTCCTTCATGATGTCCGGTATTTTTATGTTCTGCGGGCAGTGGCTCACACAGGAATCGCAGGCGATGCAGTCGGCAGGGCCGACTTCCATGCGTTTGATCATATCCAGTTCCCAACGGCTGCCGCTGACCTTGTACCTGTTGTAGATTTCCAACACCTTCGGGATATCAATGTTCTTCGGGCAATCGTCGCAGCAATAGCGGCAAGCCGTACACGGCACGGTGTACTGGCTGCGGAACATATCGCAGGCTTTGGCAAGAACCTCCGCCTGCTTATCGTTAAGAAGCTCCTCCTTTTCAAATGTGTTCACATTGTCTTTCATCTGGTCAAGGGTGCTCATGCCGCTTAAGATCACCTTTACATTGTCAAGGCGCATCAGCCAGCGGAAGGCCCAGGAGGCGATGGGCCAGTCAGGCTGTTCGGCCTTGAGCAATGCGTCAGCCTCCGGGGTCAGGCTGGCCAGCCTTCCGCCCCGCAGCGGTTCCATGACAATGACCGGGATGCCCATCCCGGTTAACAAATCATACTGGCTCTTGGCATCCTGCAGCGTCCAATCCAGGTAATTGACCTGAATCTGGGCAAAGTCCCACTTGTGATGGCTGGCAAAGCGCTTCAAAGTGGATAACGATGCATGTATGGAAAAGCCCAGGTGCTTGATACGGCCCTTTGCCTTCTGCTCCAGAAAGTAATCAATGCAGCCGCAGTCAAAGTAGCGGTCAATGGTGTTGTCAAAAATGGCATGGCAAAGATAAAAATCAATATAGTCCGTTTTCAGCTTTTGAAGCTGTTCCTCAAAAACCGCTTTGTAGTCGGGATTTGCCAGTATGAAGAATTTTGTGGCCAGCCGATAGCTTTCCCTGGGGTACTTTGAAAGCACCTCCCCGACCACCTTTTCCGACTCGCCATTATGATACACATAGGCGGTATCAAAATAACTAATGCCATGGTTGTATCCGTAATCGATGATCTCAGCCGCCTTTGTAAAGTCGATGGCACCACCCTCGCCTACGGTTGGCAGCCGCATGTTGCCCATGCCCAGCAGGGACAAACTGTCATTTTCAAAAGACTTGTAAATCATGTTTCTCTTCCTCCTTGCGATACAGAAGTGCCGGCAAAACAAGCCTTTTACACCATATCATCTGGAGTCCGCTCTAAGTCAAGGTTTTTTTCAAATCCAAATAAAATTTGTTTTGAAACCTCATTGACATTTTGCGGGTGCAGTGATATTCTTTTATTGAAACGTTTAAGTGATCGAAGTGATGTGACAGCATGAGGCGCGTGAATATCAAGGATGTAGCAAAGGAAGCCGGCGTATCACCGGCAACCGTCAGCTATGTGCTCAATCAAAAAGAGACAGAAACAATCAGTGCCGAAACTACACAAAGGGTTTTCAAGGCCATCGAAAAGCTGAATTACGTTCCGAATCTCAACGCCCGAAGCCTTTCCAGCAAAAAAACGAACCTGATCGGTGTGGTGA
>JAEZLW010000132.1 GCA_023415145.1 Bacillota bacterium
GTTTACAGCCAGCCGCTTCATCAGTGTTTTCATGGGAATGGGCGTCTGCGAAGCATCCTGGGGATGTCCGTCGAGGTTCTTTTTCCGCCGGGCATAGAGAATCATGATGTAGACCAGTGCGATCCCCTCGGCGATGGAGGTGCCCAAAAGAGCGCCTGCCGCTGCGTGGGCTATGCTGATCCCCATTCCCCATGCTGCCATCGGCAGTGCCACGGCCACCTTGCCCACCTGCTCGATGAGCTGGGAAATGGCAGTGGGCACCATATCCTGCTGCCCCTGCATAAAGCCGCGGAAGGCAGACATGACGCATACCAGGAACAGAGATGGTGCGATGGCAATAAAGCCAAGCTTTGTTTCCGGATTTTTGATGATGCTTTCGCTGATAAAGCCGCTGCCGGCCACCAGTGCAATGGTGGAAACAAGCCCCAGCGCCATCAGCATATAGAATGCGCCTTGAAAAACCCTTCTGGCGTTGTAGGGATCGTCCTTGGCCAAACAGTGGGCCACCATGCGGGAGATTGCCACCGGCAGCCCTGCAGAGGATATGGTCAGCAGAAGCGCATAGGTGGGAAAGACCAGTTGGTAAGTACCAACTCCGCCTTCGCCCATAATCCATACAAGTGGGACTCTAAACAGGACCCCCACCACTTTACCGATGAGGCCGGAAAGGCCCAGGATGGTTACGCCGCCCAGGATGGATTTCTGTGTGCGGGTCATGGTGCACTTCCTCGATTTCCAATTTGCGGCAAAAAAATTTCCGCAACATGCCTATTATAAGCAATCTGTTGCGGAAGTACAAGCCCAGGCTGTCCCACAAAAATGAGGTTTCATTTTTGCGGATTTGCACTTTTCGCCTATGCGTTTCACGCATGGCCGGCGAAAAGTGTAAGGAAAGCTTGCTGCGCAAGCGCTCCGCTTCCCATCTGGCTCAATCGTCACGCTGGTTCGCTACCGCTCCCATCGCTCGTTTTGCCAGCCTCCTCCACCCCGCCCTTATCCGCCACAGGCGGAGTCGGAGCTCCGGAGCCCGGCAAAGCCGGGCGCCACGATTTCAATTGAAGGGGTTCCTTCCATCTGGCTCAATCATCACATTGTTCACTGCCGTTCGCACTGCTTGTTTCGCCAGCTTCCTCCGCCTCGCTTCACCCGCCACAGGCGGCACTATGGCTACGGAGCCCTTCAATGCTTCCCCGAAAAACGGTCTCCATTCCGTCTGCCGCGTGCCTGATAACTATTGCTCCATCTGGCGGCCTACGATGCCGGCAGCCGTCTCCGCCACCTTTAGTTCCGTATCCCCCATTTTTATGCCCTGTTCCTTGCTCATCAGCACTACAGCGCCAATGGCTTCCCCGTCGGCAATGATGGGCGAAACCACCTGGGCGGTATAACCCGTCATATCCTCCTCATTGGTGACAGCCACAATCTTCCCGCCTACCGAGCGGTTGATGGCTACCGTCTGCCGGTTGGCAATGGCCGTCTCCAAGTCGTGGCTGATAGGTTTGTCACACAGTTCCTTTTTGGATACGCCGCTGGCGGCCACCACCTGGTCCCGGTCAACAATGCAGGCGATATGACCAAGGCTGCGGAAAAGGGATTCCGTATAATCTTTGGCAAAACCGGACATTTCTCCGATAGGCGAGTATTTTTTCAGGATGACCTCGCCATCCCGGTCCGTATAAATTTCCAACGGATCTCCCTCTCTAATCCTGAGTGTTCGCCTGATTTCCTTGGGAATGACGACGCGGCCCAACTCGTCAATCCTGCGCACGATTCCCGTTGCCCTCAATGATATGCCCTCCTTGTGTGAGCGGGGCTTCACCGCCTCGCCGTAATGCTATTGTTTCCCCGCTATGCCCTTTTATTCCGCAAGAAACCATGGAAAAATGCTCACCCTCCTGTCAAATGATGGAGAATGAGCCATACCCGTGGCAAAGAAATTACCGAAACCTACGCCCGATAAGAAGGAATTCGGCCTTTTGAGGCGAATGATGGATATACGGTCAAACCAATGTCCAACCTAAATGAAAGGGCGTGGTTCCATTGACCCAGACGCACGACGGTTGGCTCAAGGCCACTAAAACCATGCCGTGCTTTTTTCATCCCTATGGGGGATGAGCCATCTTACATAAAGGAGCAAACGCTATGAAAACGACGATTACCGGAAAAAACATGGTGGTAACGCCGGGCATCACTGAGCGGATCATGAAAAAAACCAACCGTATGGAACGGTATTTGAAGCAGGACACCGAAATGTTCGTACGGCTTTCCAAAGAGCGCTCCAATCGCCGTATCGTTGAAATTACCGTGCCCTTCGAGGGCGTGATCCTGCGGGCGGAAGCCTCCGCCGAAGAAAATCTGTACCTTGCCATCGACCAGTCACTGGCCAAGCTGGAAAAACAGATCCACCGCCACCGCACCAAGCTGGAAAAACGGCTGCGGGAGGATGCCTTCAAAAATACCGAAATGGAATTTATCGAAGATGCCTCCGCCGGTGCCCAGGAAGAGCGCCGTGTGGTACGCGTAAAGCAGTTCCCCGTCCGCCCCATGTCGGTGGAGGATGCCACGCTGCAAATGGAGCTTCTGGGCCACGCATTCTTCGTTTTTGTCAACAATGAAACCGAGCGCACCAATGTGTTATACCTGCGCAAGGATGGCAACCTGGGCCTGCTGGAGCCGGAAAATTGATGCCGCATCCGTTCCACGATGGTATGGAACAGGTATAGGCATTGAAAACAATAGATCATACATATGGACCGCCGGGCAGCCGGCGGTCTTACTGTCAAAAAACCCTTGGGGGGTATTGGAGGGCCGAAGTCCTCCAATGCTAGATCGCAAATCAGCGACATGTGTGGTGAGTGAGGTGAGCGCTGCCAGTGGCAGCAAAGAGCGAACCGAACGAATCAACCGAAACAAGCGGCTGTAAGCCGCGCCGATTGAGGTTGCGGAGATTTGCGCGGGAATTTCGAAGAAATTCCTTCCTTGCCCGAGCAAACGACCGCAAAAAGGCTTTGCCTTTTTGCAGTGAAGCGAGGGAAAAACTCGAAAAAGTGGCACAGCCACTTTTTCGACACGCTGGGACCGCCGGGCAGCCGGCGGTCTTTCACTTGTTTCGGTACAAGCGCTATGGTACAATGAGGAAAATAAGGAGGGCAATGCAATGGACATCCGTGTACTGGGCTGCAATGGCCCGTATCCTGCCGCCGGGGGTGCCTGCTCTGGCTATCTGCTTGCCGATGGAAACGACAGGGTTTTGATGGATTGCGGTCCCGGTGTGCTTTCCCGGCTGATGGCAAGGCTCGATCCTGCCCGGCTTACAGCAGTTCTCCTTTCCCACGGCCATGGCGACCACTGCTCGGATATGATGGCGTTCCGGTATTATATGGACATCCGCCGCCTGCAGGACAACGTTGAGCCAATGAACGTATACGCGCCCTGGGATGAAAGCTCCCCTACCATCCGGTTTCTTGCTGAGTCGGACTCCTTCCGCATGCACTTTATTCAGGCCGGGGATACGTTTCAAGCCGGTATGCTCAGCATTGCGTGCGGTCCGGCCCGCCACCCGGTTCCCGCGGTGGGTTTTCGTATCGGATCTTTTGGCTATACAGGCGATACCAACACACTCCCGGAGCTTGTTGATTTTTATAAAGACGTTTCGGTACTGCTGGCGGACGGCTGCTTTCTGAAATCCCAATGGAAGGAAAACGGCCCCCATATGGCAGCCTTTCAGGCGGCAGAACTGGCACGGGATGCGAATGCCAGTCGGCTGGTTGTTACCCATCTTCGGCCCGATATAGATGAGGCAACGCTTTTGAGGGAAGCAACGGCCATCTTCCCCGATACCAAATTGGTCAAGGCCGATATGCTGATACAGGTTGACAGCGGGAAGTGACGCATCTATGGATGTCTCCCCCCATCTTGCGGCAAAACAGCGCCCTCTCCCTTTCTTTGCAGCCCGGCCTCTTGTATGTGCCACTCTCTGTTATAGCGCGGGAGTGCTTTTGGGTGCCTCAAGACCCTTTCATTTGTTGTGGGCTGCAGGGCTATTATCCGCCTGCCTGTTTGCAGTTTCCTGGTTTCTATCAGGCCGGAAAACTGCACTGGGCATATTCCCCGCCTTCTTTTTCCTGGGGCTTGTTCTGGCTTCCCTGAGTGCCAATCCTGTCAGGCCTCCGGAAGGAAATTATGCTTTTGGGGGAATAGTGGAGGGTAAGGTACGGAATAGGGCTGATGGGCAAATTGCCTGCACGCTTGCTGATGTGACCTTGGACGGCACAAGCCTTGTGGGCAAAGCCTACTGGACGTTCTATACCAAGGGAGGAGAAGAACCTCCCATCCTTGAAAACGGAAACCACGTTTCCTTCTCAGGGAAGCTCTATCACCCGGATGGCCGGCAAAATCCCCACGGGTTTGACTTTGACCTGTACCTTAAGCAGCGGAACGTAATTGTCTGCCTGTACGGTCAGGAAGGTTTGACCATCACTCCTTCAAAAAGCGTCTGGGATGGAAGCATCTCTTTCAGGCTTCGAGCCGCACTGACGCAGGCCCTTTATCAAACCATGGGCGATAATGCAGCACTGGCATCCGTCATGCTTCTGGGTGTCGATGACCAATTGCCAGAGGAGGCCCGAGCGGATTTTCGCATGACCGGTACTGCCCATGTGCTGTCCA
>JAEZLW010000135.1 GCA_023415145.1 Bacillota bacterium
CTGCATTTTTCTTCTTCTCAACAGGGATGCTTCTATGCTATAATGTTTTTTGACCTATGGCAGAAGTTCCCGACGAACGGGGGTATGAGGAACTTATGAAGACCACTGTGGCGGCGATGGATTTTGGAACCAGCAAGATCGTCACGCTTGTGGCGGAGAACGGCGGAAACCAGCGCTGCGATATCAGCGGCGCAGGCATAGCGGCCTATGACGGGTATTCCGGCGACCAGTGGAACTCTCCCCATCTGCTCAACGAGGCCATCCGCGCATCCATCACTGAAGCGGAGGCGCAATCCCGCTTCCGAATCAAGGAAATCAATGTGGGGGTGCCCGGTGAGTTTTCCAGGGTCTATGCCATACCGGCCAAGGTGGAACTGCAGGGGGCCGACCCCAGGGTGACCATGAAACATATCGAAGCCATCTTTGAATCCGCCCAAAAGGAGCTTGCGCCGCTTCGCGGTGTGGTGGTGCACAGGAGCCCTGCCTGGTTCATGGTGGACGACGGCAAGAAAACGCTGGAGCCCATGGACATGAAAGGGCGGGAGTTGCGCGCCCTGGTTTCTTTTGTGGTAGCCGACCAGTTTTTCCTGGATGAGATTTCAGGTAGGCTCCGGGAAATGAATATTGCCATCAGCGGATTCTTCTCCACGCCCACCGGTGAGGCAATGCTTTACCTTCCTGAAGAAGACCGCGACCGCACCGCCATTCTCATCGACATGGGCTATCTGAACACAGAAGTCATGGCGGTGGAAGGCGATGCTGTCATATTCCATAGAACGATTCCAATGGGCGGCGGCCATATTGCCATGGACGTGGCCGAAGGGCTGCATGTTCCTATGGAGGCCGCAGAGCAGGTGAAGCGTGCCTACGTGTACGGCATGTCAACACCGCAGCAGTCTTACGACATCTCCTCGGGGGCTGACGGAAAGCCTGCTTCCTTCCCGCAGAGCGAAGTGGCCCGGGTACTGGAACCAAGGGTGGATGAGATTGCCGAGGCCATCAAAGGCTGCATCGATCAAAGCGGTGTACGGCTGGGCAACTGGAGTTCCATTTATCTGACAGGCGGCGGTTTGAGCTTGAACAGGGGTGGGCGCGATTATCTTGCAGGCAAGCTGGACAGGCCTGTCAGGGAAACGCCCAAACGCACCATGAAGCTGAATAGCCCGGCTTATGCCAGCGCGCTGGGGCTGATGGATCTGGTGATAGACACCGTGGAGCATCAGCATCTTCCTTCCCTGGGGCTGATGGGCTGTATCAAAGATTTTTTCAGAAGCCTGTTCGCGGGCTGACCGACGGGCGTGATGGAGTAATTTCGTTTTTATGGCATTCGGATTTTGATACAGAGTAGGGGGATGGAACGTGCTGGAATTTCAGATGGACGATCAGGCGAATTTTGCGTCCATAAAGGTGGTAGGCTGCGGCGGCGGCGGCAACAACGCCGTCAATCGCATGGCGGATGCTGGGCTGAAAGGCGTGGAGTTTATCTCCATCAACACGGACCGTCAAGCCCTGGGTTTGTCCAATGCCAATACGAAGATCCAAATCGGTGAAAAGCTGACAAAAGGCCTGGGTGCGGGTGCAATCCCCGACATCGGCCGCAGGGCCGCTGAAGAAAGCCGCGAGGAGATAGCCCAGGTATTGAAGGGTGCGGACCTGGTGTTCGTTACCGCCGGCATGGGCGGCGGCACCGGCACTGGCGCGGCCCCCATCGTGGCGGAGATCGCCAGGGACCTGGGATGCCTGACCATTGCTGTCGTCACCAAGCCCTTCCAGTTTGAAGGCAAGCAGCGCATGAAGAATGCCGAAATGGGCATTGCGGATTTGAAGCAGCGGGTGGATACCCTGGTGGTGATCCCCAACGACAGGCTTTTGCAGGTGGTAAGCAAGGGAACCACCATGCTGGAGGCCTTCCGCATCGCCGATGACACTTTGCGCCAGGGCATTCAGGGCATCAGTGACCTGATCGCCGTGCCCGCCCTCATCAACCTGGACTTTGCGGATGTCAAAACTGTTATGGAATCCGGCGGAATGGCCCATATGGGCATCGGCGTCGGTAAGGGCGAAAACCGCATGGTGGATGCCGCGAAAAACGCCATCCAAAGCCCGTTGCTGGAGACCAGCATCGATGGTGCCAGAGCGGTGCTTATCAACATCACCGGCGGCGAGGACATCTCCATTGTGGATATCAATGAGGCCGCCAATCTGGTGATGCAGTCAGCAGACAGCGAGGCCAACATCATCTTCGGTGCAGGCATCGACGAGCGCATGGGTGACGAGGTGCGCATCACCGTGATCGCCACCGGGTTTGAAAAGACGCCTTTCCCGCCCAAGGAGCCGGCCAAAAAGCCCTTCGAGCGTGTGCGCACGCAGGGCACTTATGAAACCCGGCCAACCTACAGCCCCTATGCGTCCCGTACCACTGCTTCCACTCCGGCTGCCGCCCCTGCCCACGAAGTGGCGGATGGGGAACCGGCTCCTGCAAAGACAGAACAGCCCTTTGAACCGGAGATTCCGGGCTTTGTGGGCAGCGGACGGCCCTCTGCGCCGGCTTCGGCACCACAGGCGCAGCCGCCAATGCAGCAGCCCTATCAGCCCAGCTACGGGCAGCCCTACGCCGGGCAGCAGCCGAATTATGCACCCTATCAACCCCAACAGCCCTACTATCCTCCCGCTCAGAATCCCTATGGCATGAGCCCATATCCTCCCGCGCCTCAGCAGGCTGCTGCGGCAGATAAGGATGAATTGGGAGTGCCGGCGTTTTTGAGAAGGGCGCCAAAAAAGTAATCATGTGATACGATAAAAGGCCCGCTTTCATAAAAAGGAAAGCGGGCCTTTGTTGTAGAATATTGATTGCATAAACATGCATTATCATTTTGTATGCGGAGGCGGTACGGTGGGATTTGTTTATCTAAAAGCAGGCAAAAACGAGCTTGAGCAATTGGTAAAAACAAGGTTGGAAATGCTCCGGGCGGTCAAGGGTCTTTCATCGGAGGCTGACCTTGGCCCTGTTGAAAAGGGGTGCCGTGACTACTATTCCGACAGCTTTGAGAAGGATATCCATGTGGCATACCTGGTCTACGACGGGGAAGAGTTTGCCGGCTGCGGCGGTATCAGTTTTTATCAGGTCATGCCTACCTACGCCAATCCTACCGGCAGAAAGGCCTATATCATGAATATCTATACAGTTGCCAAATACCGGGGACAGGGGATGGCAACCAATGTCGTTGACCTGCTCGTGAAGGAGGCTCTCATAAGGAACATCCATGACATCACCTTAAGAGCGACGGAAATGGGCAGACCAATCTATCAGCGGTATGGTTTTGTGCAGGATGAGGAAGCCATGATGCTGAAACCGAAATGATGGTTAGCAATTATACCAACATACTTTGTACCTATGATCAAATTCCAATCCGGACCTTTGTGCGGTTTTTTGTGACGCCCTATTGCACTCCATGCAATCCCACCAAGCCACCAAACGCTGCTGATGCAAATCGCTCACAAGCACCTGCGCCAATGTACCGGAAAGACCTTTTCGCTGATGACTTTTCAGTGTTTCCACTCCTATGGAACAAATGTCCATATATCTGGTATCGGTCATCGCAATGCTTGCGATTTCATCATCGCATATGGCAGCATAACCATTTCCCAAACGTAAATAGTTGCCCGGCTCCCCCCAGCACGGAATCAGCTTGTCAAACAGGAAATCACCGTTTTTTATGTGATCCCCTGCATCAATCATACGAAGAAAGGCATCGTCGATTTGATGCAGTTCATACCCGTGTGCAAGCTCTGCACTGGCATTGTCCGGCTTGAATTCCTTTGGCGTTTTGTACACCAGTTGCCAGTCTTCCCAGACATTTCGATTTGGCAAGGCATTGCGGATGATAGGGTACCATTCTATTTGGTCACAGGCATATTCTACATAATCAAGCCCTTTTGTATTAACAAATTCAGGGATTGATAGATTAAGAAAATCATAAAGATCAATTTCATGAAAGCGGCATGTATGCGATCCCATCCATTGGAAGCATTGCAGATGCTCCGACCATACCAATGCAAGGGAAGGCGATGATAAGCTGTCAACCCAGACTTCTCCATTGTTATTGCCGGAAACAATCCCCGCAAAGCTCATGTCACTATCTGCATGTACAATTTTACAGGCGAGATCGGCGTTTCTGTTAACCGCTTTATGCATGTATATACACCATCCTTACATCCTCCAAGCAAGCAATCAAATTGTACCAAATAAAGATGCAAAAACATATCACCAAATCAAGGTCCCGGTACATAAACCTTCTGTCATCCCTGTACATTGTAGGGAAGGGGGTGGCTGCATGGACCGCAGGATTCGAAACGCGGTGCTCCAGTGCACGGGCGCAATTGTGGGGGCCGGGTTTGCTTCCGGCAGGGAAATCATGCGGTTTTTCAGCAGGTATGGTTCCATCTCATGGATAGGCGTTTTTCTCGCTGCGGCGGTGATGGGTTTTTTTGCCTTTGCCATGATGAAAAAGGCAAGAGAAGCCGATGCCTTTTCTTTAAGCGAACTTTGCAGGGCTTATCTTGGTCCCGCCGGGATCGTAGGTACCGTTGCCTTTACTGTGTTGATGGGAGCTACGGGCGGAAGCATGTCGGCTGCTGCCGGAGAGTTGGGAGCGCTGGCTTTGCCGGTTCATGGAGCCTATTGGATCGCCTTTCTGTGTACATTGCTGCTTGGGTTGATCTTATCCTATAAAAGCCTGGCTCCTCTGGCTTTTGTAAGCACGCTGCTGGTTCCGGCCATGGTGGCAGTATTTTTGCTGTGCCTGATCCCTCCGGAAGGGGCTGCGGCTGCACCCCATAGGATCCTCCCCGTCTGGCAAAAGCTTGTAGAGGTTATTCTCTTTGGCGTCAGCTATGGGGCGCTGAACATCACGCTTGCTGCAGGGGTGCTATGTGAAATAGGCCGGGGAATGAGCAGCAAGCGGGCCATTCGCACGTCTGTCTATTTAGGAATTTGCCTTCTTGTGCTGCTGGCACTTGGCAACATTGTTCTATTGCGGCAGCCGCAGCTTGCAGACGCAGCCCTGCCTATTGTCATGCTGCTGAACAAATTTGGAAAACTGGGGTTCTGGGTCGCTATTGTTGGTTTGTATCTGGCGGTTTTTACCACGCTTCTGGCGTCGGCCAGGAGCCTTATCAATATGGTTGGGTACTGTAAGCCCGGTTGGGTCAATTTTGCGCTGTCGGGAGGCCTCTTTATGCTCTTTGGCGTGGTCGGCTTTGCAAAACTGGTTGGCATTGTATACCCCGTTCTGGGATTCATGTGCCTGCTTTTGCTTTTGTGGACGCTTACAGGCAAAAGGAAGACTGTCTGAACAATAAATGGTTGTATGAAAATACACGGGGAGTACTTTCATTTTTTCTATTGCTTTGTTATACTAAAAAGCAGTATTGGACAAGCAGTGTCATCACGCTTGCCGGAAGTTGTGTAGGATTGGCTTCATATTCGGAACTTGCAGTATGGAAGGAGCGGCAATTGGATGTGGAATCCTCATATTGAAATGTGCAGCAGGGAGGAAATGGGCTCCCTTCAGCTTAAACGGCTTCAATGGTCTGTCCGTCATGCTTATGACAACGTACCCATGTACCGTGACAAAATGCAAAAAACCGGGCTATTGCCGGAGGATATTCGTTCGCTTTCGGATATATCCCTAATCCCGCTTACGAGCAAGCTGGACCTTAGAGAGCAGTATCCCTTCAAGCTCCTGGCAGTGCCCATGAAGGAAGTGGTGCGCATCCACGCCTCCAGCGGAACTACGGGTAAGCCCATCACCGCGGGATACACAAAAGGCGATCTGGATATGTGGGCGGAGAACATTGCCCGCATCGTTGCAGCCGCCGGGGTTACGGCGGATGATATCGCGCAAATATCCTTTGGCTACACCCTGTTCACCGGCGCCTTTGGTCTGCACGGCGGGCTGGAGAGGATGGGGGCGGCCATCATTCCCATTTCAGGGGGGAATACCGAGCGGCAAATCAATGTGATGCGTGATTTCGGGGCTACGGCACTGATCTGCACCCCCAGCTATGCCTTGTACATGTCAGAGGTGGCGCAGCAGATGGGGGTCATGGAGGATATCCGCCTGCGGGTGGGGCTATTTGGCGGGGAAGGCTCCACCGAGGAAATGCGCTCGGAGATTGAGCGCCGCTTTAGCATACTGGCCACCGAAAACTATGGCCTGACGGAAATTATTGGTCCGGGTGTGTCCGGGGAGTGTGCCTGCAAAAAGGGCATGCACATCAATGAGGATCATTTCTATCCCGAAATTATCGATCCGGAAACGGGAGCAGTGCTCCCACAAGGCGCGGAAGGCGAACTGGTACTGACCACCCTCACCAAGGAGGCCCAGCCAACGCTCCGCTACCGCACCAGAGATATTACGCGCCTGATTCATGAACCCTGCGATTGCGGCCGGACGCTTGTTCGCATGGAAAAGATAAAGGGCCGCAGCGACGATATGCTGATCATCAGAGGCGTCAACGTATTTCCCTCCCAAATCGAAAGCGTGCTCATGAATCAGCCTGGCATCGGACCCCACTATGAAATTGTGGTGGACCGCCGGAATTACATCGATCACATGGAAGTAAAAACGGAACTCATCGACGGAAGCCTGCTGGAAAAGTGGAGCGAGCTGGAAGCGCTGCAAAAGCGCATCCAGGGCGAAATGCGGACCATACTGGGCATTGATGTACAGGTGACCTTTGCTTCGCCCAACACCCTCAAGCGGTTTGAGGGAAAAGCAAAAAGAGTGACAGACCTTAGAAAATAAAGATTCAAGGATGTGCTTCATTCAATGAAAAAGTTAATGCTAGGCGACGAGGCTGTAGCCCGGGGGGCCTATGAGGCAGGGGCAAGGGTGGTTTCCAGCTATCCGGGTACCCCAAGCACCGAAATCACGGAGTTTGCCGCCCAATACAAGGAGATCAACTGCGAGTGGGCGCCTAACGAAAAGGTGGCTGCCGAGGTAGCCTATGGCGCTGCCATGGCCGGAGCACGAAGCATGACCAGTATGAAGCATGTTGGGGTGAACGTGGCGGCAGACCCACTGTTCACCGCCGCCTATACCGGCGTGCGCGGCGGCCTGGTGGTGGCCTGTGCCGATGACCCGGCCATGCATTCCAGCCAAAATGAGCAGGACAGCCGCTACTATGCCAGGGCAGCGCATATACCCATGCTGGAGCCGTCAGACAGCCAGGAGTGCAAGGATTTCACCAAGCTGGCCTTTGCGCTCAGCGAAAAGTACGACACCCCCGTCTTTGTGCGCCTGACTACCCGCATTGCCCATGCTCGTTCCGCTGTATCGCTGGAGGACAGGGCGGAGGCGGAAGTAAAGCCCTATCAGCGGGATTTCATGAAATACGTCATGATGCCCGGCATGGCCAGAAAGCGCCATGTAGTGGTGGAGCAGCGGATGAACACCCTTTCGGAGGATGCCAATTCCCTTCCTGTTAACCGGGTGGAGATGGGAGATACTTCTCTTGGCGTCATCTGCAGCGGGGCCTGCTACCCTTACGTGAAGGAAGCGCTGCCTGACGCCAGCGTATTGAAGCTGGGTTTGGTTCATCCATTGCCCCGAAAGCTGATCGAGGATTTTGCCGGGAAGGTTAAGAAGCTGGTTGTCATCGAGGAGCTGGAGCCGGTGATCGAGCAGCAGGTTGCCTCCTGGGGGATAGCAGTAGAGGGGAAAAACCTCACCGGCCTGCAGGGAGAGCTTTCCGTCAGCCGCATCTTGCGCATGTTTGGCAAGGAATCAGCTTTGGAGCCGCAGGATACGCTGCCTGCCAGGCCGCCGGTATTGTGTCCTGGCTGCCCTCACCGGGGAGCTTTCTATGCCATGAAAAAGCTGAAGCTGAACGTGATGGGCGATATTGGCTGCTATACCATGGGGGCGCTGCCTCCGCTTTCCATGCTGGACGCCTGCCTGTGCATGGGGGCCAGCATCGGTATGGCCTTCGGTGCGGAAAAGGCCCAGGGCAAGGAGTTTTCCCGCCGAACCGTGGCAGTGCTGGGCGACAGCACCTTCATTCACAGCGGTATTACCGCCCTCATTGACGCGGTGTACAACGGCGGTACCATCACTGTAGTGATCCTGGACAACAGCATCACCGGCATGACCGGCCATCAGCAAAACCCCGCCACCGGCAAGAACATTTTGGGGGAACCCGCTCCGCAGCTTGATTTGGAGGCATTGTGTGCCGCCTGCGGCGTCAAACACGTTCGTGTGGTAGACCCCTTTGATCAGAAAGAAATGCTGAAGGTGCTGAAGGAAGAGACACAAAGGGAGGCGGTATCCGTTATCATCGCCCGCCGGCCCTGCGTGCTGCTTCTGAAAGAAAAGACAGTCCCCGTCAAGGTGGAGGACTGCCGCAACTGCGGCGTGTGCCTGGGCCTTGGCTGCCCGGCCATTGAGCAGGGAGAAAATGGGATACGCATCAACGGTGCCCTGTGCGTAGACTGCGGATTGTGCGTGGATGTTTGTCCTTTCAAAGCGATTCATGCGGGGAGGGAAAGCAAATGAAAAACCCCGTGTTTGATCTGGTGATCGTTGGTGTTGGCGGCCAGGGAACGCTGCTGGCAAGCAAGATCCTGGGCCATATTGCCCTGGAAAACGGCTGCGATGTGAAGGTCAGCGAGGTACACGGCATGGCCCAGCGAGGCGGCAGCGTGATCACCCATGTACGGGTGGGGGACAAGGTGCATGCGCCCCTTGTTTCCACAAGCTGCGCCGATTATCTTGTGGCCTTTGAAGAGCTGGAGGCTGCCCGCGCCATCCATTTTTTGAAGCCCGGTGGGACACTGATTGTAAACACCCAGCGGATATTACCCATGCCGGTGATCACCGGCGCGGCAAAGTATCCCGAGGAGCCTTTGTGTGTAACGGAGGATGTATGCCGCATGCAGCGGCTTGACGCCCTTTCCATGGCCGAAAAGTGCGGCAGCCAGCGGGCGGTGAACTTGGTGCTTTTGGGAACGTTATCAAAGCATCTTCCCTGGGAAAAGGATGTTTGGCACAAAGCCATTGCGGCCTGCGTTCCACCCAAAACGTTGGAGATCAACATCAAAGCGTTCAACTTGGGTGCACAATAATTACTAAAGATAAAAGGGGTGTGATGTCTTGCATCTGTACTGGAACAAAACCATGGAATGCTTGCCCCGGGAGCAGCTTCGTGAGCTGATGGGAGAGCGCCTTCGCGCCGTAGTGCGCAGGGTGTATGAAAACGTTCCCTTTTACCGCACCAAGATGCAGGAACTGGGTGTCACGCCCCAAGACATACGCGGCGTGGAGGATATCACGCTCCTGCCCTTTACGGAAAAGGATGACCTGCGAAACAGCTATCCCTTCGGGCTGTTTGCCGTGCCCCAGTCGGAGATTGTACGCATCCACGCTTCCAGCGGCACAACCGGCAAGCCGTCTGTGGCGGGCTATACCAGCGGCGACATCGACCGCTGGGCGGAGCTGATGGCAAGGGCCATGTACTGCGCGGGCGTTACGAAAAACGATGTGGTGCAGGTGGCCTACGGGTACGGATTGTTCACCGGAGGTCTTGGAGCACATTATGGTGCGGAGCGGGTGGGGGCCGCCGTCATCCCCATGAGCGGAGGCAATACCCAACGGCAACTGATGCTGATGGAGGATTTTGGCTCCACGGCGCTGTGCTGCACGCCCTCCTACGCCGTAAACCTTGCGGAATCGCTGCACAATGCGGGCATTTCCCTTGACCGCATCAAACTAAAGGCCGGCATCTTCGGCGCGGAACCATGGACGGAAGCCATGCGGGACAAGATTGAGGACATGCTGCATATCGACGCGCTGAACGTGTACGGACTCAGCGAGGTGATGGGTCCCGGCGTGAGCATGGAATGCCTGGAAAAGAAGGGCATGCACATCTGGGAGGATCATTTCCTGCCGGAAGTTATTGGTCCGGATGGCGAAAGCCTGCCTTTCGGTCAGGAAGGCGACCTAACCTTTACCACCCTCACCAAGCATGGTATGCCGCTGCTCCGCTACCGCACCCACGACTTGACCATCCTCACCGACGAACCATGCGCCTGCGGTCGTACCCATGTGCGCATGGGCCGCATCACAGGCCGTACCGACGATATGCTGATCATACGGGGCGTGAACGTGTTCCCCTCCCAAATCGAGCACGCGCTTTTGCAGGTGCCCGGCATCGAGCCGCACTATCAGATCATGGTGGACAGAGCCGGGGCCATGGATACGGTGGAGGTGCAAGTGGAACTCAGTCCCCATCTGGTAGGCGATACCGTGAAGGCATTGGAAGCGTTGCAGCATAAGGTGGCGGCGCAATTGGCTTCCAGCGCTCTCATCCATGCGGAAGTGAAGCTATGCCAGCCCGGCAGCCTGCCGCGGAGTGAAGGAAAAGCCAAACGCGTCTTCGACCGCAGAAAGTTATGAGTTTTCTTCCTCAAAAGGGAGAAAACGGTGTATACTGAAGACAAAGCAGGGACCATAAAGGAGGCGGAACCATGTACGTCAAGCAGATTTCCGTGTTTATCGAAAACACGCCGGGCCGCCTGGCGGACTTTACAAAGCTGCTGGGTGAAAACCAAATCGACCTGGTTTCCCTATCCATTGCCGATACCACCCACTTTGGCATCCTGCGGGGCATTGTGGCAGATTACGAGCGGGCGGAGAAGCTCATCAGTGAGGCGGGCTATACCGTGCGCCTGACCGATGTGCTGGCGGCCTCCGTGCCGGATGTGCCCGGCGGTTTGGCCAAGGTTTTGGGGATGCTGTCGGAAAACGGCATCAGCATCGAATACCTGTACAGCTTTGTCCGAAATGCCGGGAAGAACGCTTTGATCATCTTCCGGGTGGAAGAACTGGATAAGGCCGCCCAGGCGCTAAAGGACAACGGGGTGCGCTTGCTTACCCAGGAAGAAGTCAGGCTTCTGTAATAATCCGACATTAAGAAGGCCATGAAATGCAATACCGGAAAAACGAGCGGGTGGTGGATTTGCAGGCCATCCGTGACAATGTGTGCGCTCTGAAAAAGGCTGTTTTGCCAAACGTGAAATTAATGGCAGTGGTGAAGGCGGATGCCTACGGCCACGGCATGATACAGGTGGCAAAGGCAGCCATATCCGCCGGTGCTTCCTTCCTGGGAGTAGCCACGCCGGATGAGGGTGTGCTTCTTAGGGAGAACCATATAGATGCTCCCATCCTGGTGTTCGGTGCGCTGAATCGGGATGGGGCCGAGGCGGCTGTGCAGTATGGATTGACCCAAACCGTCTGCCGGGCGGATATGATCCATTGGCTGCGTATGGAATGCGAGCGCTGGCAAAAGGAAGCCTTTGTCCACATAAAGGTGGATACGGGCATGGGCCGCATCGGTGTGAGGACACAAGACGAGGCGCAAGCGGTTTTGGAGGCTTTGCAGAATGCTCCCAAGGTAAAGCTTACCGGGGCTTATACCCATTTTGCCGATGCGGATGGATCGGAAGAGGAATTTACGCATTTGCAATTGGCTGCTTTTGAGCGTATCACGGGAAAACTGCCCAAGGGAATCTTACGTCATGCCGCCAATAGCGCCGCCACCCTGCGCTTTCCTCAAACCCATTTTGACATGGTGCGGACAGGTATCGCTTTGTATGGATGCCCGCCTGTGAAGACGGATGTGCCTTTGCGTCCTGCCCAGCGCTGGGTGACGGCGGTGATCCATGTGAAGGAAATCGGTCCCGGCGATACCGTCAGTTATGGCCGTACCTTTACGGCGGATAAACACATGCGGGTGGCAACGCTGCCGGTGGGCTACGGCGATGGCTATCACCGCATGCTTTCGGGCCGGGGTAAAGTGCTGATCGGCGGGGACTTTGCTCCCATCCTGGGACGGGTATGCATGGATCAGACAATGGTGGATGTTACGGATATCCCTGCTGCTGTCCCCGGTGCGGAGGCTGTGCTTCTGGGCAGGCAGGGGCCAAACGAGATCACAGCCGACCAGATGGGTCAGTGGGCGGGCACCATCAGCTATGAGGTGCTGCTGGCACCCACTGTAAGGGTAACAAGAAGATATGAGCATGACGAATGAAGAAAAGGCTGCGCTGCGCAAGGCCATGCGCTCGCTTCCCGAGCCCCGTGAACGGTTGGTTGAAGGGGAAGCGGCAGCATCACATCTCTTGAACTGGCCAGTGTTTTCAAGCGCGGGAACAATAGGCTGCTACATGTCCATGAGCTGGGAAATTGATACATTGCCTGTTCTGAACGCTGTTTTGCAGGCCGGGAAGACGCTGGCGCTGCCCAGGACTTATGAAAAGGGCAAGATGGAGTTTCGCCGGGTATCGGACCCGGCTTTTTTGCAGCCCGGCCGCTTGAGCATACCGGAACCTACAGATGAGGCGGAGGTTATTCCTCCGGAGGATCTGTCACTGTTGCTGATTCCTGCCCTGGCGGTGGATAAAAAGGGCCATCGTTTGGGCCAGGGCGCCGGCTATTATGACCGGTACCTGCCAAAAACAAGCTGCGAGCTTGCAGCATTGGTGCTGTCAAGGCAGGTTGTCCCGTCCGTCCCTTGCGGGGATCGGGATTATTTGGTACAATGGATTATCACAGGCAAGGGCATCCTGCCGGTAAAGATTTTGGCACAGGCGTAGAAAGGAACTGTTTGCATGCAAAAAAGCGTTCCTGGGAAAAAGAAAGTTCAAATTGTCACCAAGCCCATGCTCAAGGGCCGAGCTACGGATGTGATGACGTTCAGGCGCGCTTTGCGCGTGGCCGGAAGCGTACTGGTGGCCGTTTTTATTTATCTGGTGTTCGGCTCGCTGTTGATGTTTGAGAATTTGTTCTTGCGGATTTTAACCAATACGGCGCTGATACTCATGAGCGGCGGGTTTTTGTACATGAGCGGCGCAACCAATGGGGAAGCGGACGCGGCCTTTGGGGAGATCATGTACCAGCGTGAGGCCGAAGGAAAAAGCATTCCCGACAGCGACAAGGCCCGCTGCTTTATGCCCTTCAAGGGGGTGTATACCGCCCTTCTCGGTGCGCTGCCTTTTGTGCTTATGTCCCTTGTCGTAGCCATAACGGCACAGCTGCAAACCTATTCCCTGGGCGCACTGCCTGAATGGCTTTCCGCCTATCGGCGGCAGCCGGAGGTTGGCGATGCGCTTCGGTATTATGAAACCACCGTCTCCCTGGGAGTGCTGGACTTTGTGCATCTGGCGGTACGGATGATGATCCTGCCCTTTGTAAGCATGGTGGGCAGCGGCAATGCGCAGGCCGTTCTTCTTACGGAAAGGCTCAGCCCCCTGT
>JAEZLW010000162.1 GCA_023415145.1 Bacillota bacterium
TTGTCGGTTTTCGCCTTCAACCAGCAGGCGGTGGCTTTTTATGAAAAATGCGGCTTTGTACGGGAAGGGCTGTTCAAGAGCGTATTGTGGCGGGAGGGAGCTTATCATGACGTGGTGGCTCTGGGGCTTTGCCATAAGGCTTGACCAATTCAAACCATGAACGCATCGTCGCTGCGGATCTTTTCGCACAATACTGCGTCGTTCTCCGCTCCATGCAGTGCCGGCTACGCGTCGCTCCGACTCCTTGCATTGTGCAAAAATCTCTCGCGGCTTTGGATGCATTCATGCTTCTCATTGGTCTTGAACACCCACCTTTACTGCAAAGCATACCATGAACCATCGCCCAATTGTTTGGGAGATGGTTTTTTCATAAGCAATGATTGACTTTGCAGGGCCCCTTCGCTACAATAACCTGTATGGCGCAAGGGGCGCGTCTTTCTTTATGGAGGGTGAAGGAATGGGGATCAAAGTGGCGAAATTTGGCGGCAGTTCCCTTGCGGATGCGCGTCAGTTCGAAAAAGTCCGGGCCATCATTTTGCTGGATCCGGAGCGGGCCTATGTGGTGCCCAGCGCACCCGGTCGCCGTTATGACGGGGATGAGAAGGTGACTGATCTATTATACCGCTGTCAGCGCCTGAATGCCCAGGGTAAGGATTATCAGGAAGTATTTGACCTCGTTGCGGCCCGGTATATGGACATTGCCGAGGAGCTGGGCCTTTCGGTGGATTTGGGTCAACATCTGGATGAAATCAATGAAGCGATATCAGGTGGGGCTACGGCGGATTATGCCGCCAGCCGTGGTGAATATTTGAACGGACTTTTATTGGCCGATTATTTGGATATGGAATTTATCGATGCCGCCCAGGTGATTTTTTTCCGGGCGGACGGCACCTTTGACAGCGAAAAGACGCAGGAGGTGCTTTCTGCGCGCCTGATAGAAACGAAGCGGGCGGTAATCCCGGGCTTTTATGGGGCCACGCCCGACGGAAGGGTCCGCACCTTCTCCAGGGGTGGCAGCGACATTTCCGGGGCGATTGTTGCCAGGGCTGCCTGCGCGGAGGTTTATGAAAACTGGACGGATGTGTCCGGCTTCCTGATGGCCGATCCCAGAATCGTCCCGGAGGCAAGGCAGATTGAAAGCATCACCTATCAGGAATTGCGGGAATTGTCGTACATGGGCGCTACCGTGCTCCATGAGGATTCCGTGTTCCCGGTGCACAGGGCTGGTATCACCACCAACATCCGCAACACCAACTGCCCCGATCATCCCGGCACCTTCATCCGGTTTGGTTCGGTGGATAAGGAAAACCCCCATGTAATTACCGGCATTGCCGGCAAGAAGGGCTTTTCCATCATTACTGTGGAAAAAGCCATGATGAACACCGAGGTGGGTTTTGCCCGCCGTGTGCTGCAGGCCATGGAGGAGCAACGCCTGTCCTTTGAGCATATGCCCACCGGTATTGATACGCTGTGCGTGGTGGTGAACCGGGAGGCGCTGGCCGGCTGCCGCGATGCGGTGGTCAACCGCATCATCGAGCTGGCGGAGCCGGACACCATTACCATCAACGACAATCTGGCGGTGATCGCCACCGTGGGCCGGGGCATGGTGCACAACTGCGGCACCGCCGCCAGGCTTTTTGGAGCCATGAGCCGGACCGGCATCAACGTGCGCATGATCGACCAGGGCTCCAGCGAATTGTCCATTATTGTGGGTGTGGACGACGCTGACTTCGAGCAGACCATCCGCGCAATTTATAGCGAGTTTGTCCGTTAGGGGAGGCAGCGCCTCCCCTTGGCCCTTCTGTCAAAGGCATAATCCCTTTGAAATCCCTTTTTGGTACGGGAGATAAAGTGATGCAAGTGACATTGGAAATGATATTGATTGTATGCCCGCTGGCGCTGCTGGCGGGCTTTGTAGACAGCGTGGCGGGGGGCGGCGGGCTCATATCCCTGCCCGCGTATTTGCTGGCCGGTCTTCCGATGCCGGTCGCAGCGGGTACCAACAAATTATCCGCAGCGCTGGGCACCACAGTGGCATCCATACGCTACGGCAAAGCGAAACAAGTTCAGTGGTTTGTGGCGATTATCGCCGCTGCCGGTGCACTGCCGGGCAGCGCACTGGGAGCGATGCTTTTGCAAGCGATCCCTGAGAACACCATGCGGATTATCGTTATCGCGGCTATTCCACTGGTAGCGGCCATTGTGTTGCGCAGAAAGGATTCTCTTGTTCCAAAACAGTTGGTGCCTGCAAAATACAAGTTGTTTGTCAGTTTTTTCTCGGGGCTGTTCATCGGCTTCTATGATGGGCTGGTGGGGCCTGGCACAGGCACGTTTTTGATATTGCTGTTTACCCTAGTGCTGGGGCTTGATGCCGTGAAATCCAGCGGAACCGCCAAAATAGTGAATCTGGCCAGCAATATAGCTGCCCTTGTTACGTTGCTCAGCCCCGCCATTCTCAGGTTTATTGAGATGGCTAAAGTTGACTTTTCAGAAGCGCTGAACATATTTCTTTCAAAAGGAAATGTGTTATTCCTCCTGGGTCTGCCAGCGGCACTTTTCACCATGGCTGGCGGGTATCTTGGGTCGGGCTTGACCATTAAGTGTGGCGCCGGGTTCATAAGGTGGATGCTGATGGCGGTACTGGCCCTTTTGCTTGCAAAACTGATCTATGATGTGGTAACATAAAGTGTTTCAGGCACATAAAACCCCGGCAGAGCAGCAGCTTTGCCATTTGGAAAGGAGCGCTGCCCATGGCAGTTGCGCAGGAGCAAGGTTTGACACTCACCGTACCCGCCGATCCAAACTGGATGCTGGTGGTACGCATGGCTCTTTCAGGCGCGGGCGCTTTAATGGGCCTTAACATCGACCTGGTAGACGATTTGCGCACAGCGGCGGATGAGACATGCGACTTTTTGCTTCACCAGCCGCGCAAAGTGAAGTGCATCAACATCGTCTGCAGCTTAAAGGACGAGGCGGTATGCACGGTGATTGCCTGTGACTTTATGAAGGAGTGCCAGACGTGTGAGGAAATGGACCTGGATGTGACACGCGGCATCCTGGAGACGCTGGTTCCCAATGTGGAGCTGGAGGAAGACGGGGTGTGCATCCGCTCGGTGACACTGACGCTACCGCTTCATGCCAAGTAAAGGGGGCCGCCATGAAGGATGAAAGATTGGTGCCGCTCTTGCTTGCGTACCGGCAGGGACCGCAGCCGGAGTTGATGGCACAATTGGTAGAAGGATATCTTCCCCTGGCAAGGCAGATCGCCCGCCGGTTTGCGGGCCGGGGCGTCGAGCTGGAGGATTTGGAACAGGTGGCCAGCATCGGGCTGATGAAGGCCATCCAGCGCTTCAAGCCGGAGCTGGGGCTGCGCTTTGCCACCTATGCCACGCCCACCATCGCGGGGGATGTGCGCAATTACATCAGGGACAAGGGCGATGTGCTCCGGTTGCCCAGGGACGCCAAAAACAGGCTGTATCATTTGCAAAAAGCAAGGGAAAAGCTGACGTTGGAATTGATGCGGGAACCAACCGTCAGTGAGCTTTCCCAGGAGATGCGCATGTCCATGGAGGACCTGCTGGCACTGCTGGATATGCGCAAATCCACGGATATGTTTTTCCTGGACGCGCCCATTGATCCGGAGGAAGAACAGCGGGTCATTGCCAGACTGGGCGGCGAGGATACGGGTTTTGAAGCGGTGGAGCATAAGGATTGGATTCATTGGGTTTACAAGTTGGTTACCCCCGAGGAAAAAAAGCTGCTGGAACTAAGGTATGAACATCGCCTTGGCCAGCGGGAAACGGCCAGGCGTATGGGTGTCAGCCAGATGCAGGTATCACGCATGGAGCGCAGGGTGCTGGCAAGGCTCAAGAACGTCGAGGGCCAAAGCCTTCAGTGACCCTACCTGTAAATATTGTTTGGATTATCAATTGTTGCAGGAGTTTTGCAATTTCATAAAGAATATACGAAAAGTTGCATCGGAGGAGGGATGGCATGTACGGGCAGCGGTTGCCGCCGCGAAGGAGGCCGGGTTTTGGCCGCGTTCTGTTCGTACTGGCTGTGCTTGCCTTTTCAGGCTGGTATATATATACGACCCTGGTTCCCTCCGGTATCAGGACTGCAGTGATTTCCTCAGGTTCGCGGGGCTTTAGCTATAAAGGCGACGCGATGATCGTGCGCAATGAAACCTCCTATGATGAGGACGGCGTTACCAGTGTCCAGTACATAGCCGAAGAGGGCAGCAAGGTTTACCAGGGCGATTTGATCTGCATGGTATATACCTCCGGCTACAGTCAAAAGGAAGTCAACGCGCTTCAAAACCTTCGGGATCAGATCAAGGAGTACCACCGCGGCCTGATTGCCAAAGAAAGCACCTTTGACCAAAAGATGACCAGGCTGGAAAATGAGGTTATTCAGCGGGCCCTGGAGGTGCGACAGATGGTGCAGGGTACCAAGGGCAACATGCTGAACATGGAAAGAATACTGGATGCGGCCATCACCGCCCGGCAGGATTATCTGCGGGCAAAATACAGGGACGATACGCGCCTGACGCGGCTGTACGATGACGAAAGCACCCAGAAAAAGCGGATTCAAAGCTACACGAAGCAGCGTTCTGCTGCCCGGGAAAGCCTGGTGAGCTTTTATACCGACGGGTATGAGGAGCTGAACACCTTAAACTTTGAGCAGTTTTCTCCTGCTCAGGTCAGGGCCATGCTGGGCGGAGCAAAGCCTGAAAAAACTGCCGTAGAGCGCGGGCGCACCACCATCTACCGGCTGGTCCGGCAAAACGGCTGGGGCGTGCTTTTGCTTTTGAACGCTCCCGATTGGACGCCTACCCAGGGTCAAACGTATCAATTGAAGCTGGAGCAGTTTGAAAACACCGTGGTGAACGCGACGGTGATGTCCTATACAAGGTCCGGAGGCGAACTGCTTTTGCGGCTGGCGGTTTCCAGCGATGTAAACCCTGTGCTGTTCATGCGCACCTGCCGGGCGGAGATAGGTGAATATGTCAGCAGCATGGTCGTGCCTGCCCGGTGCATTTACCGGCAGCCTGATGCATCCACCGGTGAGATGATGACCGGCGTGGTAGTGGTCCATGGCGTCAGCCAGGTGTTCATACCTGTGACGATCGTCTCCACGGATGGGGCCAACACCTACATTGAGGCGACGCAGCAGGGTATTTTGTTCGAAGGCATGACAGTGCGCGTGTTTTAGCCTAAGGGGGATGGCAATGGAGGAAGAATTGGCGGTTCGGCTCACGAATATCCGGCGGGAACTTAACGAGGCTTCCGCCGCATGGGGGCGGGTTCCCAGGATCATCGCCGTGAGCAAGACCGTGATGCCGGATGCGATCAATCCCCTTGCTGACATGGACCTTATCGACCTTGGCGAAAACCGTGTGCAGGAAATGCTGGAAAAAGCACCTTATCTTCATCCAAAATTTCGGATGCATCTGATAGGAAGGTTGCAAACCAACAAAGTTAAATATATAATAAGTAAGGTATGCTTGATACATTCCTTGGACAGAATGGAATTGGCAGGGGAAATTGACCGCCAGGCACGAAAAGCCGGTTGCGTGATGGACACGCTTTTGCAGATAAACATTGCCGGGGAAGCACAAAAGGGGGGCATACCTCCCAATGAAGCGGAACGCTTTCTCAGGGAATGTGCACAGCTTTCGGGGCTTTGTGTGCGTGGGTTAATGGCCGTCATGCCACTTACAAAGGATGTTCAGAGCCTTCGGCCCCTGTTTAGGGGAATGCGCAATCTCTTTGAGGATTTAGGCCGGGAACAAATACCCGGCGTGCGCATGGAGGAATTATCCATGGGCATGTCCCAGGATTATCTGATCGCCGCCCAGGAAGGCGCCACCATGGTGCGCATCGGTTCGGCGCTGTTCGGGGCTCGGAGCCCCAAGGCTACCCACTAGTAGGAGGGTTCCCATGGCATTGCGCGACATGATCGACCGTGTGCGGGAGAATGTTTCCCAAATGACCCGCAGGTTTCTGCACGGGGAGGATCAGGGATACTACGAACAGCAGGGCTACAGCCCGCAGGATGGTTATTACGACCCCAATCAGGCGGCCTATGGTCAGGAAAACGGCACGTATGCTTCTCCCTATGATGGCGCATATCAGCGGCAGCAACCCTATCAGCCGCCTGCCCCCCAGCAAGCATCCTATCAGGGGTATCAGCAGGAAGGCTATCCCAATCAGGAGGGGTATCAATCCCCCTATGCGGGCAGCTACGCACGGCAATCCCAGCCTCAGCAAAAGCCTGTCCGCCCGGTTGCTCCGAGTGCGGAAAATGTAGTGCCCTTCCCCGGCGTCATGAGTGACGCGGCGGGCAACACTTACGCCCATGAGCTGCAAATCCTGCAGCTTCGGGACAGGGACGAATGCCGGGCCATCATCGAGTATTTGAAGAATAATTGCACGGTGGCGCTGAATATAGACAATATCGCCAGCGATACGGAGAAGCAACGCTGTGTGGATATGCTCAGCGGCGCTGCCTATACATTAAACTGCAGCATCAGCCGTATTTCCACCCGCGGCGTATATATGATTACGCCGGCGTCTGTGCGCGTGCAGCAGGACGAGGCCACCAGGCGCTTAAACGGGGCGGCCAGGCAGCCAGGCCAGCGGCCCAGCCGCGCCCATAGTTATGCGTCAGTACGCGCAGGCCAGAGCCAAGAGCCTTATGAAGCGCCGGAAAGCGGCTATACGGCCTATCCGCCCCAGGGGGGATATGCTCCCCAGGAGGAAGATGCAATGCAGGGATATCAGAACCCTTACGGTAACGATAACGAGTACAGAACAGCGGGCTATTATGCGCCGGAAACAAGGCGCGCCGCAGGGTACGGCCGCTGACCTGACGATACATAAGAGGGGGTATAGCATATGAGATGGTTTTTTGATTTGTTGTTGTTGGCGACATTCCTGTATCAGGTCGCACTGCTGATCTATTTCTTGATTGGCTTTATCAAACCGGCACAATCGCCCTTCACGCAATTTTTGAGCAGGATTATAGAGCCGGTATTAACGCCCCTGCGCCGCATATTGGCCAAGGTTCTTCCCGCCAACTGGCAACGGATGGACTGGTCACCCCTGGCGGCCTGGGTGGTTATTTGGCTGACGCGGGAACTGCTGGAGATACTCAGGCGGATTTTTGGCTGACCATGGCCCACATTCCCGAGGATCAATCAGCCGCAAGGCTTTGCGAGTTATGCCTGCGCAGCCAAAGGCTGCAAGCGCCTGTCTGTACGCGCTTTTTGACACCGCCGGAGGCTGAATCGGCAAGGCGTATCGCCCGGGAGCACCGCCTTGTGTGCACACTGTCCGGCGGGTACCCGTCGGCGGAGCGGGTGATGGCCTGCTTTCACCCGGAAGGGGAGGAAGCGGTATTTCCCATTGCGTGCGTGCATATTACTTGGGATGGGCGGTATCATCAGGCCGAACACCGCGCCATTTTGGGCAGTGTTCTGGGGCTGGGCATTGAGCGGAGCATGGTGGGGGATATCTGCCTTGTGGGGGATGCCGCATATCTGATGGCAGCGGAGGAAATGGCTGCATTCATTGCCCAAAACTTTGTAAAGGCGGGAAGGACGCCCGTTGTGGCCCTGGTGTTGGAAGATATTCCGCCGATAGCGGCCCCGGAGGGTACAATATTCCGGGATACGGTAGCTTCCCTGCGGCTGGACGCCGTGCTGGCGGCAGGGCTGAACATGAGCAGGTCCGAGGCTGCTTCCTGCATTCTTTCCGGTCAGGTGCAGGTAAACCACAAGCCGGAAATTCGAACCGACGCGCAGCTTCGCGAAGGCGACCTACTATCCATCCGGGGGTTTGGGCGGTTGCTTATAAAAGCAGTTGGAGCGGCTACCCGAAAAGGGCGAATCCCCATTCAATTTGAAAGCCATGGCATCCATAGATCATAAAGACCATTTTTCCAGCTAGAAAGGAGACCGCGCACATGCCTATCACCGTAGCAATGATCGAGGAAAAAGAATTCAAAACCAAAGTACGCGGCTATGACCCCGTAGAGGTGGACGAATTCTTGGATGAGATTTGCGACGAGCTCATCGCCATGCAGGATGAAATTGCATCCTTGCAGGAGCAGCTTGCCCAGGCACGTGCCCAGGCAGCCCGTCCGGCAAAAGCGGAACCGGCTCCCGTTGCACCGCCCACCATGAGACCCCAGGTGCCTTCCATCGCCAAGGAGCAGGAGGAAACGCTGCGCAAGCTTCTGGTGAATGCCCAGCGGGTGAGCGATGAGACAGTGGCCGAAGCCCATGCCAGGGCGGAAGCCATTGTGGCCGATGCCCAAAGGAAGGCAGAGGAGGCTGTGGCGGATATCGCTTCTGAGCGGGAATCCCTTGCCCAGGAAGTGGATACGCTTCGCAAGGCGGCCAAGGATTACAGGGAACGCTTCCTGCGCCTGGTGGCAGACCAGCAGCACATTCTCAAGGCGGAGACGGAATTGTTCGCGGATTGATCAGGTATTTTGCCTTTCTTTACGAAAGATGCTGCCCGGATTATTCGGGAAGCATTCTTTTGATGGTCTCTTGCCGTGAAAGCGGTGCAAGAACACGATGTCCGGTCGTGTGCAGCGTGTCAAAAAAGTGGCGATGCCACTTTTTTGAGTTTTTCCCTCGCTGCACTGCACTGAGGCTGCGCCTTTGTGCGGCCGTTTGCTCGGGCAAGGTAGGAATTTCATCGAAATTCCTGCGAAAACCACCGCACATGTCGCTGGTTTTCGATCTATCATTGGAGGGCTTTGGCCCTCCAATACCTCCCAAGGGTTTTTTGACGGTCTGAACACGATGTCCGGTCGTGTTCTTTTTGCATGGGCGAAAGGAGGAACATAATGATTTTGGGGTTGAGCCATATCACGTTGGTTGTCAGTGATTTGATGCGGTCAGCCGCGCAGTAAAAGAAGGTGCTTCAAGCGCGGGAGGTGTATGACAGCGGTAGAGAAACCTATCCACTTGCCAGGGAGAAATTTCTCCTGATAAACGGTTTATGGTTGTGCCTCATGGAAGGCGATTCCCTGAAGGAGCGCACCTATAACCATATCGCCTTTCAAATTGAAGAGCATGACTTTGATGACTTTGCATGAAGGATCAGGGAAGCCGGCGTACAAACAAGAGCGGACCGACCCCGGGTTAAAGGGGAAGGCCGCTCCATCTATTTTTATGATTATGACAATCATTTGTTTGAGCTGCATACAGGGACCCTGGCGGACAGGCTGGCATATTGTTGCAGGTTGCTGCCTCGGCCAGTTGCTAGCAACTGGCCTGTGACAGGGGTGCGTTTTCTCTTTCGTCCCGAAAGAGAAACAGAAAGGGGCGGGGAGTCTTGATCCTCCCCCTTATCCATCTGGCTCAATCGGCGCATTACTCGCTGCCGCTCGTACTGCTTGTTTCGCCAGCCTCCTCCGCCTCGCTTCATCCGCCACAGGCTGCGCTTCGGCTTCGGAGCCCCACAAACGCCCAATTGGTGGTGCGCTTCGCGCGCGAACCTATTTTGGAGCATTGGTTACGGGCATTTACATGCGCTCGAAGTAGCCAGTATGTTTTATTGCATTATCATGGGATTCTCAAGGGATGTATCCCTTGAGCAGGGGTCCAGGGGACGGAGTCACCTGGTCACGGCACGATGTCCCCGACACCGGGCAGGACGTAGGTCGGCTGATAGGGGAAGGCTTTCATTTCTTCGATATCGGTGACGCCGCTTAACACCAACACGGTCTCAATGCCGCTTTCAATGCCGGAAAGGATATCGGTATCCATCCGGTCGCCGATGATGGCCGACTCCTCCGGGGTAACGCCGAGGATCTGCAAGCCGTGGCGCATCATCAGGGGGTTGGGCTTGCCCAGATAATAGGCGGTGCGGCCTGTGGCCAAGGCGATGGGGGCCATCAGTGCCCTGGTGGCAGGAGCGATACCGTTTTCAATGGGGCCGGTCAGGTCGGAGTTGGTGCCGATGAGCTTGGCGCCCTTTAAAACCAATGACACGGCCTTCTCGATCTTGTCGTAGCTGTAGGTACGGGTTTCGCCCAGCACCACATAATCGGGGTTCACATCGTTCATGGTGAAGCCCGCTTCATACAGCGCGCCTACCAGGCCCGGCTCGCCGATGACATAAGCGCTGCCGCCGGGACACTGGGCTTTCAAAAAGGCGGCGGTGGACAATGCGCTGGTATAAAAGTGATCCTCCGACACAGTCAGTCCCAGCCGGGACAGCTTTTGCGCCAGTTCCCTGGGCGCCCGTTCGGAGCTGTTGGTTAAAAACAGATACTTTTTGTTCTCCCGCTGCAGAAAGTCCACAAAATCGTGTACCCCTGGGAGCAACTTGTTTCCGTGGTACAAAACGCCGTCCATATCGCAAATAAAACCTTTTTTCGCCCGGAGCTTGTCAAGGTTAACTGTCTTCATATGCATCCTCCCATCCCATGGTAGTATAGCCTGTTTTATATGATGTGGCAATGCTTTGCAGAAAACAAGCGAAAATAGGCGATTGCGGCCTTTGAAAAGAAGATGACGCATGAAGGGGGTTGTGATATAATGGAACTATCTTTCCCCCGAAAGGAAGCAGCGGGATATGGACATGATCTCGATCATTGAAAACAAAAAACAGGGCCGGGAACTGAGTGAAGCGGAGATCGGCTTTTTTGTGAAAGGTGCGTCTTCAGGAGATATACCGGATTATCAACTGGCCGCGCTTTTGATGGCCATTAGGCTAAACGGAATGACGCCGGAGGAAACGGCATTGTTGACCCTTGCCATGGCCCATTCCGGGGACATGGCGGATCTGAGCGCCATTCCGGGAAGAACGGTGGATAAGCATTCCACCGGCGGCGTGGGGGATACCACCACCCTGGTGCTGGCACCGCTGGTGGCTGCCTGCTCGGTGCCTGTAGCCAAGATGAGCGGCCGGGGTCTTGGGCATACCGGGGGCACGCTGGATAAGCTGGAGAGCATACCGGGCCTTCATGTTGAGCTATCGCAGTCAGAATTCATTGATCAGATCAAGCGCATCGGCTGCGCTGTGATCGGCCAGAGCAAGAATATGGTCCCGGCGGATAAGGTACTGTATGCATTGCGGGATGTAACGGCGACCGTGGACAGCCTGCCGCTGATCGCATCCTCCATCATGAGCAAGAAGCTGGCCAGCGGGGCCGGGGCCATTGTGCTGGATGTAAAAACGGGCTCGGGAGCGATCATGCACTCGCTGGAAGGAAGCATCGAACTGGCGAAGGCCATGGTGGACATTGGCTTTTTGACCGGGCGGCCGACGGTGGCCATCGTCACCGGCATGGCGGAGCCGCTGGGGTCCCATGTGGGCAACGCTCTTGAGGTGAAGGAAGCCATCGATATCCTGGCAGGCAGGGCAACAGGGCCGCTGCTCCATGTGTCGCTTACGCTGGGCAGCCATATGCTCGTTGCGGCAGGGCGGGCATCAACGCTTATGGAAGCGGAAATGCTTTTGAAACACGCGCTGGCAAGCGGCGAAGGCCTCAATAAGCTTCGGGAGATGGTCATAGCCCAGGGGGGAGACGGCAGCGTGTGTGACGATGTATCCCTTTTGCCAAAGGCGCAGGTGATACGGCCCGCCAAGGCGAAGGAAGCGGGATTCGTGCAAAGCATGGATACCACCAAGCTGGGCCTGTGCGCCCAGCGTATGGGGGCCGGGCGCATCCGCAAGGACGATAAAATCGATCCCGCCGTAGGCTTTGTGCTTCACAAGCGCATCGGGGAGAGGATCGAAAAGGGCGAAACGCTTGTCACCCTCCACGCACGGGATAAATCATCGGCCAATATGGCGGAGGAAATGTTGCGGAGCAATATCGTCATCGGTTCTGAGGCAGTGGACCCGGAGCCTTTGATCCATGCCGTTGTAACAAAAGATAACATACAACGCATAGCGTAAGTTCGCTGTCCTATAAATTATGTCCATATAAAGTTTT
>JAEZLW010000191.1 GCA_023415145.1 Bacillota bacterium
CATCCAAGGGTTGATTCCTACGCTCTCCCTCATTGCCTGCATGTAGAATTTGTATAAGCAACTCACAGGTATTGACTAAATTCGATCTTCTCGTTGTTGGGTCCGCAAATGGTAAAAAATCGTACACCGTGCTCCCAGAAGGGTAAAAACTGAACTTCCTTATCCAACAGTTTGTAGCCCGCATTTGAAAGCATATCAAACACCGCTTCCACATCGGATACATCCAGAGCCATATGGTCTATAGCGCCACTTTTCATTTCAGTGGCGGCACATTCGTATGTCTCAACTGTGAGGTTGTGCAGCCGTAAAAAGGTTACATGGTCTCCATTGGCCGGATTGATTGTGCGGTGTACCACCTCAAAACCAAGGCTTTCATAGAAGGCTATCGTTGTTTCGATGTCCTTGGTAGGAATACCGATGTGCTGTAGTCCAGTTACATTGTTCCGGATATTCATGTAAGTCTCCTTCCAGTGGATTTTCCTGGCGATCATGCATACTTTTCATGCTGCTCCCTGTTATTTGCCACTCCAATGCTTCTCGGCAGAGCCATGAAAACCTGTCTCCCTGCTGTACGTGCCTTTCCTCTCCAGCAGCTTCATGGGAAGCACAATATGATGTACATCGTCTTCCGGCTGGTTGATTCGCAGGAGGATCTGTCTGCCAGCCTGGCGGCCCATCTCAATGGTAGGCTGCACCACAAGATCAATGGACGGGGAAAAGGATTCCAGCCTTCCTTCAACACCCTGGCCCAGAAGACTGATGTCACGGCCTGCCTTCATGTTCAGTTTGCGCAGATCTCGCAAAGCGTCCTCCAGCAGAATATTATTGGATACAGCCAGTGCTGTGCAGTTGGCATTCAGCAGCTTTTGCAAAAGCGGTACAAGATTGGATGTGGTGGACGCACCGTTGCGCTGTACAAAATCCTCCAAGATGGGTAGCCCGCCAGCCCGCATGGCATCCATGTACGCATTCAACCGGATTTTGGTGGTGGACAAGTTCATCAGTCCCGTGATAAAGCCGATGTTTCTATGACCATCCCGGATCAGCCGTTCCACACCCCTGTAAAAGGCCGTGTAGTCCTCTGTCAATACGGTGTCGCAGGGGCAGTTGTTGATTTCCCTGTCCAAAAACACCATGGGAAAACCTTTGGGAACAAGACCCCTAATGATCTCAAAATCCGGGAGTGTAGTGGCTGTGATCAGCCCATCCACAATACCGGAAGCAAGAAGCTGTATGTTTTCTATCTCACGGCTGGCCGTTTCCTTCGTATTGGCGATGATCAGTTTGCTCCCATAGGCGGCGATGGTGCTTTCCACCTCTTCGATGATAATGGACCATACGGGGTTTGCAATATCGGGTACGATAAATCCAATAAGATTCTTCTTCCCTGTTTTTAAGATTCGGCCAATAGGGTCCGGCACATAGCCGAGCTCCTTGATGCTTTGTTGTACGCGGCGTATTGTCTCCTCAGATACATATCTCGTTTTGTTAATGACATGAGATACCGTGGCTACAGATACGCCCGCATGCTGTGCAACTTCCCGCATACCGATCTTCATGCAACATCATCTCGATTCAATAAACAGATTCTATAGTATATGAGAACGCCATCCAGCGTACATCCACCTGATGTTCAGCCTTATCCACCAGTGAGGATTTTTATCCAGCCAATCTGTTTGTCTGCTCACAAAAATCATTCACAAATCTGCTGCCTTATTTGACAAATCCACGCTCCGGGGGAGGAATCAATGGGTATCAGTATAGAATGAAAAGCAATTTCTGTCAACTAGATGTATTGCACATATTCATTTATCGCAATTTAATTTATTTTACCAGTTGACAACCGTATTATTACAGGATAAAATGTAATCAAGCTAGGTAAACGGTTACGCAAACGTATACGTAACCGTTTGCGAAAATGAACGTTTTGTTGGTCCATTCCCCTTCCATCTCCAAAAAGGGGGGCAGAATCCAAGATATCGATCAAACTGTGCACCAACAAACCTTGTATGGCCACCAGGCCACAAAAATAGAAACTATCGCTAAAAGCGGTTCCAAAAGTACATGAAATGGGAAAACAGCGTCAAGAACGGAGGGGACAGGAGGGCTGACGCGCCTTATTATGTGCGGGATCGCTCGATAGCTTAAGAAGACGGCAAATCAATGGGGACAGAAGGAGTGCAAATCGGGTATTCGTACGTAATGCCAGACCAATGCCCAAGTAACTTCAAACACAGAAAGACAACATTGGAGGAGGAAGACCATGAAGAAGCTTATAACCGCCATTTTGGTTCTGGTCCTTGTCTGTCAGCTGACTGCTGTTGCATTCGCCGCAGGCGATGCTGTCACCATCCGGTTCTCCTGGTGGGGGGATGAAGCACGCCACAATGTTACCTTGGCTTCCATTGAAAAGTTTGAGGCGGCTTATCCTAACATCAAAATTGAGCCGGAGTATATGGGCTGGGACGGGTATCACACCAAGCTCAAGACGCAGATAGCCGGCGGCTCCGCACCCGATGTGATGCAGACCGACGTTAAGGAAATGCCTGGCATCGTATCCCAAGGCAAGGTCTTCTACGATCTGAACGCGCTTCAAATCGACCGCAGCGGCTTTGATGCCAAGTTTGTGGAGAACTGGGGCACGCAGGATGGAGCCATCATTGGCCTGCCCACCGGCACCAACGGCGAAACATCCATTTTCAATGCCGAAATGATGACCAAGGCCAGCATTCCCATGGACCAGCCGCTATCCTGGAATGATATTCTGGAATATGGCAAAAAGCTCAAAGAACAGTTCCCTGACAGCTACATGATGCTTTTGGACCCGAATCAGGTAGAGCTTCATATCCTCAATGCCTACATCTGCCAGAAGATCGGCACGGGTAAATACGGCCCCGGCAACATTCGCAATTTCTCTGAAGAAGACCTGACGGAAGCCCTCACTTATATCGACGAGCTGCTGGCAGCCGAGGTGCTGGTACCCTTTGAGCAGAGCTCCGTCCACAGTGTCAACCAGATGGAAAACCCCCTGTGGCTGACCGGCAAGGTGGCCATGTACCTGAACTTCACCACCCATATTGCCAGCGCCCAGAAGAACTCTCCTTTTGAAATAGCCACAGGCCTGTTCCCCAGCCTTGAAGGCGGCAAGCAGTCCGGCATCATCGTGCAGCCGGCCCAATTGATCACCATCAGCGCCAACACACAGCATCCCGAGGAAGCGGCGTTGTTCGTTGACTTCTTCTTCAACAACCCCGATTCCCAGGTTGCATTGGGACTAAACCGGTCCGTACCCGCTGTGCAAAGCGCCCGTGAATTGCTGGCCTCCCGTGGGGAACTGAACCCCGTGCTCAACGAGGCTGTCAACCGCGCTCTGGCCAATATCGGCGAGACGTTCGATGTATTGACGTACAATGGCGAGCTTGTGAAGATTCTGGTGACTGCCGTGGAAGCCGTTGGCTACGACACCATGACTCCAGCGGAAGCCGCGGCCAATGCGATCAAGCTGATTGACGCCAAACTGGCCGAGTTCTGATTTAATGTTCTGCCTGCGCGCCGGATGTAATGGCGCGCAGGCGGAATATATGTCCAGCCGGACCTTTGAAGCAAAGAGGATAGAGGAAGATAACGATGGTGATTTTTAAGAAAAAGGAACTGACCATATCACGTTATCAAAGGCAGGGACTTTGGTATGTCTTGCCTTTTGTGATAGGTTTCTTGGTTTTCAATATCATCCCAATCGCTTCGAGCTTATATTATTCCTTCACCAACCTTCAATTGATGAACAACCCCAAATGGACCGGGCTGCGTAATTTTATCTATATGTTCACCCTGGATGATACCTTTTATCAATCGCTGAAAGTAACACTGATTTACACATTCGTCTCCGTACCCGTAAAGATCGCCTTTGCATTGCTGATTGCATTGATCCTGACGGCCGAAATCAAGGGGCTGTCTGTATACAGGCTGCTTTTCTACCTCCCCTCCATCCTGGGCGGAAGCGTTGTTATTTCAATCATGTGGAAATTCCTGTTCATGCAGGATGGCTATATCAACAATATCCTCATCAACCTTGGTCTGCCCGCCGTCAAGTGGCTTGGGCCCAAAATGTCGCTGACCACCATCAGCATTCTTCAGGTATGGCAGTTTGGCTCTTCCATGGTGCTGTTCCTGGCAGCGCTGAAGAATGTACCGACGGAGTATTATGAGGCTGCCAACATTGATGGTGCAGGCAGAACGCGTCGGTTTATCAAAATTACCATCCCCATCATATCCCCCATTATCCTGTTCAATCTGCTGATGCAGCTCATTCAGTCGTTTCAGCACCTGACAGCGCCCATGGTTATCACAGGGGGCGGCCCGCTGCATACAACGTACCTGTTCGGTATGAAAATCTGGGAAGAGGCGTTCACCAACACGAAGCTGGGCTACTCTTCGGCTTTGTCCTGGGTACTGGTGGTAATCATCATCGGAATTACGCTGGTGATATTCAAAACATCGAAAGTGTGGGTGTATGATGAAGCCAACGGTTAACGCAAAAAGCATTCGGATGGCCTTTACCTATGTTTTCGTGATTGCCTTCAGCTTTGTGATGGTATTCCCTATCCTCTGGCTGATATTTGCCGCATTCAAGGACAATATGGAGCTGTTCACATCCCTGCGGATTCTGCCGGAGCGGTTTTCCATCGAGCCCTTTGTAAAGGGATGGACGGCCTCCAGCCAGGTACCTTTCAGCACCTTCTACTTAAACTCCATCATTATCGTGTCGCAGGTAGTGCTGTTCACCATCCTCTCCTGCAGCCTGGTGGGGTTTGGATTTGCAAGATTCAAATTCCCCGGAAAAAAAATACTGTTTGCCATCATGATCTCCGGGCTGATGATCCCGGCTACGGTGGTGATCGTACCCCGATTCATCCTCTTTAGGGACTTTGGCTGGATCAACACATACAAACCCTTTACCATCCCGGCGCTGTTGGCCAACCACTCTTTCTTCATTTATATGTTCGTACAGTTCTATAAAGGAATTCCCAAAGAGTACGACGAATCGGCCTTTATCGACGGTGCTTCCTCATTCCTGCTGTTCCGCCGGATCATGCTTCCACTGGCGGCCCCCGCCATCTACTCCTGTGCCATTTTTCAGTTTATGTGGACATGGAACGACTTCATCAACCCCCTGATCTACATCAACTCCGTGAAGAAGTTTCCTTTGTCCCTGGGGCTGAAGATGACGCTGGATACAAATGTGGGCATCGTCAACTGGAACCAGATCATTGCCATGGCGGTCATCGCCATGATCCCCAGCATTGTTGTCTACCTGGTCTTTCAAAAGCATTTTGTCACCGGTGTCACGATGAGCGGCCTGAAAGGGTAAGCAATGATTCATCCCGTTGTATAGAAGGAGAAGATAAAATGGTGAATGTTGTATTGTATGCACACCGCTGGACGCCTGATATGTTTTCACCGATTCCACCACAGTTCCCGGAAGTGAATTTCATTATCCCCAACACCGATGAGGAGTTTGAAGCAGCGCTGCCTATGGCAGACGCGCTGTTCGGCAGCTTTACGAAAGAGCAGTATAAGCTTGTAAAAAACCTCAAGTGGGTCCAGTACCAGGGTTCCGGCGTAAACTGGATCACTTCCATCCCGGAGTTTCTGGAGGATGACATTCTTTTGACCAATACCCGCGGTGCGCATGCCTCCACCATTGCAGAGCATACCTTTGGCCTTTTGATCGGGCTGGCGCGTGGGCTGTATCCCCTGGCCATTGACCAGCACCACCATCATTGGCGCAGGCCGCTTGTTGATCCGGCGGTGGGTCTGGATGGCTACACCATCGGCATCCTTGGCTATGGCAAGATCGGCCAGGCGGTGGCGGAGCGGGCAGTAGCCTTCAACATGCAGGTGGTTTGCTGCGATGTATTTCCTGTACAGGAGAGTCAAATCGTAAAAAAGGCATATACATTCGAACAGTTGGATGATTTTTTGCATTCTGTCAATTTCCTTGTAATCACCGCTCCGCTTACCGAACAGACAGAAAATCTGATCGGGCTCAATGAAATGAAATCACTCCGGCATCCCTCCTACCTCATCTCCGTATCCAGGGGTGGTATCGTCAACGAGGATGACTTAAGGGTTGCCCTCACCCAAGGCGATTTGGACGGAGCTGGGCTGGATGTGCAAACGAAGGAACCTCTGCCCAGTGACAGCTTCCTTTGGGATTTGCCCCATTGCATTCTGACCCCCCACTGCTCCGGCGAATCTTTGCAAACCAATGCGCACATCCTCAACATCTTCGCCGGGAACCTGCGGCGGTTTCAAAGAGGCGAAAACCTCATGAATCTTGTAGACAAGAAGAAGGGGTTTTAGCATGAAGAGACTCGAAGGGAAAAAGGTGCTTGTCACCGGAGCCGGTATTGGCATCGGCTTTGGCATCGCAACCCTGCTGGCCGAGGAAGGCGCACAGGTTGTGTTCCATTGCCACAACAGCATTTTAGGAGCGCAAAAGGGCGTAAACCGGATCAACGCCCAAGGCGGCATGGCGCATATTGTTCAGGGTGACTTAAGCACAGAACAGGCCTGTTTTGATCTGGTGAACAAATCGCATGAGCTGATGGGCGGCATCGACGTACTGGTCAATAACAGCGGCATCAGCAAGAGCGTCAAGTTTACAGAGGCATCCTTAAATGATTTGCAGCTTTTGTATGGCGTCAACTTCCGCTCCTATTTCCTTTGCACCCAGCAGGCGGTGCGGCTGATGCCGGAAACCGGCGGCGTTGTCATCAACATCTCCTCCGTACACGGCTTTGGCGGTGTTCCCGGCAATTCCATCTACGCATCCATGAAAGGCGCTATCAACGCGCTGACAAGGCAATTGGCGGTAGAGCTGGCAGAGAGGAATATCCGCGTCAACGCTGTAGCGCCTGGGCATATCGAGGTGGAAAGGCACTTTACCTACGCCAATTACTCCACGGAGGGCAGTGCCAGCCGGGTACCGCTGGGAAGGGTTGGCCGCCCTGAAGACATCAGCAAGCTGGTGGCGTTTCTAGCCTCAGAGGACGGCTCCTTCATCACCGGCCAAATCATCTATTCCGATGGCGGGCTTACCGCCGGGCTGAATCTGCCAACGAGAGAAAAATAAGAAAGGGATATCAAAATGCATAGCGTAAACAGGCAATCCGTGGACAAAAAAAGCGTAGGCATCGCCTGGTTCGGACAAAACAGCTTCGCCATCAAAAGTGCTGAGGGCACGGTGGTTCTGACGGACCCGTATTTCCCTTCCATCAGGCCGGATGAAAGATTCGTGCATGGAGAAATCCCAGAAGGCGTGTTTGACCTTTCTCCCGATGTTATTTTGTTGACCCATGACCACAGCGACCACACGGATATTGAAACGCTGAACAAATACATTGCCGCCAACCCGAACATGACTATTATCGGACCCAAGGAGTGCATATCGCACCTGGGACAGGGGCAGGCCATCAATGCAGGTGAAACCGTTACAGTCAAGGACCTGACGGTCAAGGCTTTGTATTCGAAAGTTCCCGCCGAAAACCTGATCACCCACCTGGGTTTTGTGATCACCACGCAAGACGGCAGCAAGGTGTACATAAGCGGTGACACACAAAACGACCTGGCAGCCAATCCCTTTTTGATGGACCCCATCGTGAGGGAGCGTCCGGACATCGGACTGATTACGACCCATCCCACAGAGGGGGAGTTCCCCTTCTTCGAGGGTACGGTAACACTGGCGAAGAAAACCGGTATGACGTTCATTGTCCCCGCCCATTACGGCTGCTTCTCCAAACGTTCCTATGATCCTTTTGCATGGCAGCGCATGTTCCCGCTTCATGGTGCGATGCCGGTCATCATCCCATACAATGGGTTTGCCCAGCTCGACCTTTTGGAAAAAAAGGTCAACTATGGATACAGCAGCATTCAGGAAGCTGCTGTATGCAAAAAGACAAAATGGTGCGGTCAGGAGGTTTACGCGCTGCGCAACGGTTATCTGGACGCGCTGCTGGACCCCCGCTGGGGCGGCAGCCTGTTCAAGCTCACCGATATGCAAAAGGGCTGCGAAATTCTGCACACGCCGGCCAATTATGACATTTACTCCAAACGCAATAAGATATACGGCATCCCCATCATTCTTCCCCCCAACCGTATCCGGCTGGGGAAGTTTGAAACAAGCACCAGAAAATACGACATGGTGATCAATTCCCCTGACGGCCATCATTGCCACGGCCTTGTGAGCAATTATCCCTGGACAGTGGATGAATACGGGATCAAAGACAACAATCCATACATCACCGTATCCCATATCAACGAAGAGACCTGTGAGTTCTATGGCAGCTTCCCCCACAGGTTCAAGGTATCCAGCCGGTACACGCTTATAAAAGACATATTGCTTCATGAGCTTTCCTGTACCAACCTAAGCAATGAACCCATGCCCTTTGGCATTGGCTGCCATATCGCTTTCAATGCTCCATTCCACATGGCCTCCCGTTCGGAGAACGTGTTGATCCAATTGCCCGCTGACAAGCGCTGGGAACTTGATAACGTTTCCATCCCAACGGAATACCTGGCGCCGCTGATGTCCATTGAGGACGATTACCGCAAGGACGGCATTTTGGCTCAAGGCCAGGCCATCCGGGACCATTACAGCGGCAAGCCCCTCACCTATCAAGGAGAAACGGTCAATGGGCCGATGCTCGTCGACAGGGCTACCGGCTGCCGGATGATCTACCATTGCGGGGAAACGTTCCAGCACTGGATGATCTGGAATGAGGACGGCCAAGGCGGGTTCATATGTCCCGAGCCCATGACTTGGGCTATCGATGCACCCAATTTGCAGCTGCCACATGAAGTGACCGGTTACAGGGAGCTTGCCCCCGGCGAAATCTGGGCTGATACATTGACCATAAAAATAGGAAGGGATGATAACAAATGAAGGATGTCAAAATGGCCATCATAACCGCCTTTCTGGGCCAGCAGCGGGACCGCTTCAATTACTATCATGATGATTTGTCGCTTGAACAGAAGTTTGCGCTGATGAACCGCATCAAAGGAGCGGACGGCGTAGAGATTGTTTTCCCTTATGAAGTCAACGACGCGAAGCTCACCCGCGATCTGCTTAATAAATACCACCTGAACATAGCCGCACTCAACGTAAACATCAAGGCCGAGCCGGAGTTCCGGGCCGGAAGCCTTTCCAATCTTGATAAGGCTGTACGCGCAAAGGCAGTAGATTACATGAAGCGGGCCAAGGATTTTGCCGAGGCTATCGGTGCCAACAAAGTTACCTGCTGTCCCCTGGCGGACGGGTACGAGTACGCCTTCCAGTACAATTACGTGAAAGCCTGGTCCAACATTGTGGAGACCGTTGGCGAGGCCGCCTCCTACAAAAAGGAAATCCCCCTGTTTATAGAGTACAAGCCCAGCGAGACCCGGGGCAAATGCTTTATCGACAGTGCGGCCAAAGCGCTCTTGCTGCTCAAGGACGTAGGCATCAAGGAAACCGGCGTTACCCTGGATTTCGGTCATTCCATCTATGGCAATGAAAACCCCGCCGAAGCGCTGTGCCTCCTGGAGGCAAGCCCCTACTCCTACTACATCCACACCAACGACAATGACCAGCGCTGGGATTGGGACTACTTCATCGGCAGCAAGCATTATTTGGATTATGTGGAGTTCTTGTATTACCTCAAGAAGTTTAACTACAGCGACTACATCACCAGCGACACCAACCCCACCCGCTGGGACATCGTGGACACGTTTGAAACCAACAACCGCATCACCAAAAACATATGGAACGCTTTGGACCAGATCGACACTGCGGAAATGGACAAAATCATCGCTGGGGGCAACTTCTTCGAAGGCTGGAAAAAGATCGAGAATGCTTTCTTTGTAAAGTGAGGCGCAAAGCATGATAAAAAGAAGCTATGAAAAAAAGGCGCAAAAATGGGCCTATGATGTCATGGTCAAGGCCGGTGTGCCCATCCGCCCCGACGAGGAAGGCACCATCGCCATCGTGGACTTTGGACTGAACCAGTTTGAAAAGGAAGGCATGCACCTTTTTACTCTGGCGCACACCTCCAGGTATGCAGTAAAAGCGCTGGCCCACCTTCCATGGCAGACAGAACCGGAGCACTGGCATCCGCCTGTGGGCGAAGACCCCGGAAAACAGGAAACGGTGCGCGTCCTGTGGGGAACCTGTTACTTTTATCTGCCGGCAGAGGATGGGAAGCAAGGCACGATCACCGGAAGAATCCCAGAGGGGAAAGAAAATGTATACACCTGCGCAAAGGAAATCATCATGAAGCCCGGCGACCAGATCACCCTGGAGCCCGGCGTGAAGCATTGGTTCCAGGGCGGTCCGGAAGGCGCGGTGATCTATACCTTTTCAAGCACTGCAAGGGATACCCTGGATGGGTTTACCGATCCAGATGTCCGCCGGGTAACGGAGTACATAGACGATTTATTATAAAGGAGAATGATTATGTATAGCGTGGCCGTTTTAAGCCCCGGGAAAGTGGGGATCGTGGAGATCGGCAAGCCGGTGGTCGGCGATTACGACGTTCTGGTCAAAACGGAGATCTCCTTTATCTGCAATGCCACGGACGGGAAAATCATCGCTTATCATATGCCGGGGCTGGGTCAGGAAAATTATCCGCTGGTACTTGGTCATGAAGCCGTGGGCCGCGTGGCGGAAATTGGCTCCAAGGTGAAAAATTTCAAGGTTGGTGCAAGGGCTATCGGCGGCCTGGTGTTTGATGTGGACGGTCCCTATGGCTCCGGCTGGGGCGGACACTCGGAATACACCTTGATCAAGGACATTCGCGCCATGCTCACGGATGGAGCGGCCCCCGCGGATTATAATGAAACCTACAAAATCATGACACAGGTGCCCGATGATATCCCGGTAGAAGCAGCAGGGATGCTCTGCACCTGGCGGGAAGTCTATTCCGGCTTCTTTAACGATTTCAAGGCTACACCCGATAACGACATCATTATCTTCGGCGCAGGTCCGGTGGGGTTAAGCTTCACCAGGTTTGCCAGAATCAAGGGGTTCCAGAAGATTGTCACGGTAGACCCCCTTCAAAACAAACGGGACATGGCGATCAAAATGGGCGCAGACGCAGCGCTGGCGCCCGAGGATGTATCGGAATACGTTTTGAAGAATGGCAAGGTCGATTTGGTTATCGACGCCGTCGGGCATCCCTCCATCATCAACAATGGCCTGTCCCTTGTGAAAATGGGCGGAAGCATCTGCGTGTTCGGTGTGGTGGGCAACGATGAATTTGTTTTGAAAAAGGCCAACGGACCTTACAATTTCAACCTGCTGTTCCACCAATGGCCCACAAGGGACTTTGAGTACGCCGCCCAGGAGCCCTTGATTGAATGGATCAGAAGTGGAAAGCTTGATTACAGGGAATTTGTTACCTCCAGATTCAGCGTGAACGACGTAGCCATGGCGGTGGAAGAAGTGAAACTGCCCAGCAACATCAAGACTATGCTCATTTTCGACAGGTAACTATCAGGAAAACAAAGCCGCGAGCATCGCCCGGCATAGGGCGAAGCGAAGAAAGGATATTTATGGACCGCTATTCCCATTCCGATCAATGGCCCGCATTCATCGTTCCCTGGGATGATGGCAAGAATACCATCACAGACATGTCGTTTCTGTTGCACAAGCCTGCCGGGAAATACGGTTATATTCAGGCTTCCGGCGGCCATTTTGTTACCGGCAATGGTGAGCGCTTCAAGATCTGGGGGCAGAACATGACTTTGAGCGCGCCCATGCCCCCCTGTGAAGATGCGCCGAAGATCGCAAAACGGATGGCCAAGTACGGCATCAACTGTATACGGCTCCACCACATCGACCACCGCTGGCCCGAAGGGATCATCATCCGCCATTCCTCCGGCACGCCTGCCCCCATCGGGCGGGACCTGGGCGCGCCCAATGACGGCCGGGATGAGTCCACCAGGGCATTGGATCCGGAAGCGCTGACCAGGCTGGATTGGTTCATACATTGCTGCAAGCAGGAGGGCATATACATTGACCTGAACCTGCACGTGTCCAGGCAGTTTACCATCGCCGACGGGATCAGGGATGCGGAATTGACGGGCTTTGGCAAGGCCATCACTTACTTTAACAGAGACATCATCGCCCTGCAAAAGGAATATGCCAGGCAGCTCCTGACCCACGTAAATCCTTTTACCGGCAACGATTATGCTCATGAACCGGCCGTTGCGCTCATTGAGCTGGTGAATGAAAACAGCCTGTTGGCCTACTGGATGCGGGACAAGCTGGACGGAGGAACTGTGCTTGGCGAAACCTGGGGCAGCATTCCCCTATCCTACGCCAAGGAACTGGACAGCCTGTACAACGAGTATTTGCGGGGCCTGTATCACTCAAGGCGCGAGCTGATCGCGGCCTGGGGCCAAGAGCTTCAGGACGATGAGAACCACCTTGCCGGCACTGTCCGCCGTACGGTGAACTCCAAGGTGACAAACACCAAAACCCGCAGATTCATGGACGAGGCCGCCTTCTACCAGTCGGTGGAGATTGCATTCTACAAGGAAATGCAGGAATACCTGCACCAAGAGCTCCAAGTACGCCAGTTGATTGTGGGAACGTCCGATTGCTTCAGCGGTGACAGCGGCGGACAGGCCATGGCTCAGTCCCAATCCTATTGCGACGCGGTGGACGGTCATGCCTATTACAATTCCTATTGGGACACGCCGGATCTGAGAAGAAACAAGCGCAGCGCTAGGGAATGGTACAAGGACTGGTACCTGCGTGACACAGCCATGATCGAAAACCCCGAAACCAGCATGCCGGTTAGGCTGGCCAGGGACATCGTGAAAGACCGTCCATATATCGTATCGGAAATCAACGAGCATTTCCCCGGCATTTATGCCAGCGAGTGCATTCCTGTGAACACGGCTTACGCCCTGCTGCAGGATTGGGACGGTATCTTCTGGTTCGGGTATGCGGGCACGGACTGGGAAGGCGTTTTCAAGTTCGATGAAAACATCCCCATCCAGATGAAGCTGCTCAAGACCCAGGCCATCACCCGGTTCGAATGGATGTGCAATGATCCCATGAAGATGCTGCAAAGCGCTTTGTGCGCCATGATGTATCTCCGGGGCGACATCGATATGGCCAGGGAGGTCATTGACCGCTACCACAGCCGGGAAAGTGTTTTGAGTGATTGCACGAGGCCCAACCCAGCCACCAACAGCTTTGGACAGGACGCGATTTCGCCAATGAACAGCCTGATCCACAGGGTGCGTATCGCTGACTTTATGGCTGAGACACAGCGGTTTGACGGCCCGGTACAGACGGAGTTTTCATCCACAATCGTCAGCGACACGGATCAGATTACCTGGACGGCGGAAGGTAAAAAGTCATATGTCAAGGTATCTTCCCCCTGTCACATCATGGTGACCGGCTTTTCACCCAATATATCCGATGACAGGTTTTCGGTGCGTACGGACATGCATTTTGCCTCCATCCATGTTGCCAGCGTGGACGGAAAAGATTTGGAACTTTCGGACAGAATATTGATCGTCGCCTGCTCCAGAGTTGCCAACACAGGCATGGTCTGCAAAAGTGACAAGTGCTCCCTTGGGGATCAGCTCGGTGGCCCCCCCACCCGTGTCGAGCCTGTCGCCTGCTCCATCCGCTTAAGCCAATGCAAGACAGGCGAAGCCTATGTCCTTACACCCCTGGACGGAACCGGAAGCCCGCTGGGGATTGGCAAAAGGTTGTTTGTTGAGGACAACGGACTTCAAATGCTACTGGACGGTTCCCAGGAAACCATTCTCTTCAGCCTGACCAAGGAGGCTTCGGTATGAAAAGAAACTATCTGCGGGAAAAATTGAATGCAGGCCTCCCCACCATTGGAACGCGCCTGCAAAGCACCTGGGCATCCATCACCGAGGTTGTGGGCTACAGCAAGCATTTTGATTACGTGGAGTTCCTTGCGGAATACGCACCCTTCACGCCTTTTGACCTGGAGAACATTGCAAGGGCGTCGGAATTGCACCAGATGTCCAGTATGATCAAAATCCCACAGCAGTCCAGGATGGAACTTGCGCTTCGGGGCATGAACGCCGGTATTCTGAACTTCCTCTTTACGGATGTGCGCACCGTGGAGGACGCCATCGAGTGCGTCAAATCCGTTCGGGCGGAGTCACCTGAAACGGGCGGGCTTCATGGCGTGGGTCATGGCCGGGATTCCGAGATTGTCATGGAAATCGGCTCCAAAAATTTTCTTCAGACCACCAAGGACGCTGTGGTTGCGTTCATGGTGGAAAAGAAGGAAACCATTGAAAACCTGGAAGCCATTTTGTCTGTCCCCGGTGTCGATATGGTGCAATTTGGACCTGGTGATTATTCCATGAGCATCGGTCACGTAGGCGATAGAAAACATCCGGAGGTTGTGGAAGCTGAACGGTTCATGATCAAAACCGCGTTGAAGATGGGCGTAACGCCCAGGGCCGAGATTCCAGACCCCGAAAGCGCAGAGTACTATTTGAAGCAGGGTGTCAGACACTTTTGCATGCAAACCGATACCATCATCCTGTACAACTGGTATAAAGCAAACGGCGGCGCACTGAAAGATATTCTAAAAGGCATATGAGATACCGGAGGGAATACCTATGCCAAATATTGTGGTACTGGACGGATTTACCTTAAACCCAGGTGACTTAAGCTGGGAAGGCCTTGAAAAGCTGGGCAAACTGACGGTGTACGAACGTACACCGTCCGATTTGATCATTGAGAGGATTGGCAGTGCCGATATCGTATACACCAACAAGACACCTATCACCGCCCAGACCCTTGACGCCTGCCCGTCCATCCGTTTTATTGGTGTTTTGGCCACCGGGTACAACGTAGTGGATGTTTTTGCTGCCAAAGCAAAAGGCATCTTTGTCGCTAACGTGCCTACTTATGGTACGGACGCCGTTGGGCAGTTTGCCATTGCTCTTCTTTTGGAAATATGCCATCATGTGGCGCACCATTCCGATGCGGTGCACAATGGCCGTTGGTCAAGCTGTCCTGACTTTTGCTTCTGGGATCATCCCCTCATTGAGCTGTCCGGCAAGACCATGGGCATCATCGGCTTCGGGCGGATCGGACAGGTCACAGGAAGGATTGCCAAGGCACTGGGCATGAAAGTCATCGCCAGCGACAGCTTTGAGTCTGCCACCGGGCGGGATATTGCCAGGTATGTATCCCTTGAGGAACTGCTGAAAACCTCCGATGTGATCTCCCTGCACTGCCCGTTGCTGCCCGAAACCACGGGACTCGTCAACCGCCATACCATTGCCCAAATGAAGGACGGCGTGATCCTTATCAACAACAGCCGTGGCCCGCTGATCGTGGAGCAGGATCTTTCGGATGCCCTGAACAGCGGAAAAGTATTTGCGGCAGGTCTGGATGTGGTTTCCTCAGAGCCTATCAGGGACGACAATCCCCTGATGACGGCGCGCAACTGTATTATCACACCCCATATCAGTTGGGCTCCCAGGGAGAGCCGCCAGAGACTGATGGATATCGCCGTTAAAAATCTGGCTTCCTTTTTAAGCGGAATGCCCATCAATGTCGTGAATAGATAACAACAAAGCATTGGCAGGATCGGTATCCGGCCAATGCTTTTTGATAAAGGTCATCATTGCACGGTAAAATGGTGATAAAAGACCATTGGCAATCTGTTCATAAGGTGCTTGGCTCGTGCTTCGTCTGTGGTTCAGGTCCGTAATCCATCAGGAGGATAGGACACGGTTTTTATTGCCGCAAAATGCCCCCAAAGGCTATTCATTTTTTGTCCGCGTATACAATTCTAAACACCCTGCACAAATATGCACAAAGCATGTTGACATATTGCTCATAAATCCGTACGCTATCTATATCAACCGCACCGTACAGAGGAATAACCGGGCTTTCAGGGAAGCTGCCGCACCAAGGCTCTGAAACACGTGCATGAAGCAATGCAATCGTGCATTCGCAGCGTACGTACCGCCAAAGGATGGGCCAGTCTCCCAAAGGAAAGGGCTACCGTAAGGGAAAGACCGTCAGAAGAAAAGGCCTTATTTTCATTTTCTTCTTTTGAACGGATGCACAAAAATCTGGGACGGTGCGGGCGCAGAGAATTCTGTTTCATAAAAACCAAGGGAAGGAGGCATAGGGCAACACTTCTCAAGCAAAGTAGTTTGCCGCAGGAATGTACAATCATATGCCTAAAAGCGGTAAACAGCAATTTGCGGGGTCTCGCATACAGGGTGTTTTGAAAAGAAGTCATTACTGTATGGCAGTAGTTCCGCAGCAGCATCGTCCGGCATGGGCATGCTGACACAGACAAAGCGACGGAGAAAGAAAAGCTCACCACAAATCATTTAATACAAGGGAGGTACACCATGAAGAAAAACCTGAAACTGGCTGCACTGGTTCTGGCAGCAATCATGATGATGACTACGTCCGCAATGGCTTTCGACTGGGACACGGCTACCGGCGTTGAATTCCCGCTGAAGGAAAGCGCGGAATACACCTACATGATCCCGGAAAACCCCAACTACAAGCTCATCCAGGACGGAGAAATCATGGAATACTTTAGGGAGAAGACCGGTATCCGTATTGTATTCCAGCCCGTCCCCAACGAGAATTACAACGAAAAGTACAATATCACCATGGGCTCAGGCAACCTCCCAGACATCGTCACTCCACGCCAGGCCTACATGTATGGCCCGCAGGGCATGTTCCTGAACCTCGCCGACTATTCCGAGTACACCCCCAACTTCAACAAGCTCCTGGAAGAGCATCCGGAGTACAAGTCCTCCTTCGTTTGCAACGATGGCGGCATCTATCACATGGCAACGGTGATGGAAGACCCCATCAGCCGGATTCAGTACTGCATCATGTATCGGGAGGACATCATCCAGGAACTTGGCATGGAGGTTCCCTCTGATGAAGAAGGCTGGTACAACCTGCTCAAGGCTGTGAAGCAAGCCTATCCGGACATGGTTCCCTTCTGCTTCCCCAAGGACGACTGGCGTTTTTCCGTCGCCTTTGCCGGCTATTACCTCAACGACAACATGCGCTATGACTTTGACACCGGAAAATGGGTATACAGCCCAGCTACCGAGAATTACAAGGCAGCTTTGACTTTTGCGAACAAGCTGTATACGGAAGGTTTGCTGGATCAGGAATTCCTGTCCCTGACCAAGAACGACATGGACCAGAAATTCTACTCCGGCCAGCTCTTTGCCGGCATCACCCACAACTGGGGCGGCTCCAGCGCCGGTATGAACAAGAAGCTGCGCGAATCCGGGGATGAAAAAATCTGGCTTGGCGAGACTGCTCCCTGGGGCACGCCATTCGGGCAAAGATTCATCCCTTCATCCACGCCTGTCTATGGGTACGATGATAATCGCGCCATTGCGTTCTCAGCCAATATCAAAAATCCGGAAGCAGTTATAGCTTATTTCGATTACGTTTGCTACTCGCAGGAAGGTGCTTTGACGCAGGCATACGGCATCGAAGGCAAGCATTGGACCATGACAGAGTATGGCCCTGACTACCTGGGTGATCAGGTGCAGATGGCATTGAACGGAGAATCCTCTTACACCGTGCTGGGCGGCTCCGATCGCTTCCCGCGCATCACTGCCGCCAACATCTGGTACAAGGATGCTTTCAAAACGTACAACGAAACGGTTCTTGCCACGGACATTTACTCCCAGCACAGAAAAGCCATGCTGGACAAGCTGGGCCCGTTTGTTGATTCCCGTTTTGCCCCGAACATGATCCTGTTCATGGATGCGGATCAGCTTGAGCGTGTCAGCGAGCTGAAAACCCTGCTCAATACCATCTTCTTTGAATACCGCACCGCTCTGATCACCGGCCGCCGTCCCATGAGCGATTGGGATGAGATGGTTGCACAGCTCAAGAGCAGCGGTTATGAGGAACTGGTCGAGATCTACAACACCGCCCAGGCTGCTTTTGACGCCATCAACAAGTAAAAGCATCGGGTGACTCGGGGGGAGACATCTCTCCCCGGGCACCTGTCCTTTGGAAGGAAGTTTGCCATGACCACACTGCCCCGGTCCCAAACACGGTTTCAAAGGGCTTTACGCAGAGCGATGGATAACAAGGTGCTTCTGCTGATGTTCCTGCCGGGCCTTCTGTATTACATCATATTCAGGTATGTGCCGATGTACGGCGTCATTATTGCTTTCAAGAAGTATAATATCATGAAAGGCATTATGGACAGCCCTTGGGTCGGCCTGAAGTATTTTGAGCAATTCTTCAACGATATTTTTGCCTTGCGGCTTATCAGAAACACCTTTCTATTAAGCGTCCTGAACCTGATTTTCACCTTTCCCGTGCCCATACTGCTTGCGATTCTGCTCAATGAACTCAGAAACCAGAAATTCAAAAAGCTGGTGCAAACCTCCGTATACCTGCCCCACTTTATATCCCAGGTGGTGGTCGTTGGGCTGATGGTCAATATTCTGTCGCCCGGCAATGGCATCGTCAACCATATCATCCAATCCCTCGGGGGTTCGCCTGTCTACTTTATGGCGGAGGCGGATTGGTTCCGGCCATTGTACATCCTGTCCAACATCTGGAAGGACAGCGGCTGGGGTGCGATCATATATATAGCGGCGCTTGTGGGCATCAATCCCGAATTGTATGAAGCCGCTTACGCGGAGGGCGCGAACAGGTTTCAGCGCATCATTCACATCTCCTTGCCGGGCATTGTGCCCACACTGTCCATCATGCTGATTTTAAGAATGGGTACCATGCTTTCGGTGGGCTACGAGAAAATCATACTGATGTATTCTTCCGCAACCTATGAAACGGCGGATGTTCTTTCCACGTATGTTTATCGGCAGGGCCTGACGAACATGAATTACAGCTATGCCACGGCTGTGGATCTGATGAACAATGTCATCAACATGATTCTTTTGGTCAGCGCGAACAAATTCAGCCGCTCTGTTTCTGAAAACAGCCTGTGGTAAGGAGGAGAAGTATGGACAGAAAAGCGAATTGGTTTGACGTGGCAAATACCTGCTTTATGGTGGTGCTGATCGCCATCACCTTCCTTCCATTTATGCACGTGGCGGCACAGTCGCTCAGCGGGAACGGTCCCGTCATGCGCGGTGAGGTTTCCATCTGGCCGCTGGAGTGGTCCATCCTGTCCTATCAAAAAGTATTGAGCGATGGTGAAGTGTTGCAATCCTATGCAAACACCCTCCTGTATACAACAGTGGGAACTGCCATCAATATTGCATTGACGGCCGTAACCGCATACGCGCTGGCCAGCAAGCACATGCCGCTTCGCCGCATTTTCACATTCATGATCACCTTCACCATGATGTTCAGCGGCGGCATGATCCCCTCCTATCTGATTGTGAACAGACTGGGCTTTATCGACAAGATCTGGGCCATGGTCATCCCGGGGGCGATCAATACATGGAATCTGCTGGTCATGCGGACATTCTTCATGAGCGTACCGGAAAACCTCACAGAAGCCGCCATGGTGGACGGTGCTGGGGAGTTGCGTGTATTTTGGCAAATATATATCCCGCTTTCCATGGCTTCCCTCATGGCCATTACCCTATTCTACGCCGTCGGACACTGGAACAGCTATTTCCACGCGCTGATCTACCTAAACAGCCCCGCCAAATATCCGCTTCAGATTATCCTGCGCAAGATTGTCATCCAGGGCATCGTTTCTCTGGAGGAGTTTTCCGGCGATGCCGCGCTTGGGACAAATGTTTCCTTCAACCAGATGACACAGAACATCAAGTACACGGTGATCATGGTAGCCGTGCTGCCAATACTGATTGTCTATCCGTTTGTGCAGAAGTATTTTGTCAAAGGTGTCATGATCGGCGCAATCAAAGGATGACAAAGGGGTTATTAATATGCTGCATTTGCGCAAACCGAGGATGATGACCGACCGGGCATGGGTTATGATGTTTTTTAGCCTTCTGCTGGTTATCCTTGTGCCAACCTGTTTTTTGATCATTGTCAACAGCAGCAATCTTCAAAGCAACGTGGAGCAGCGCGAGAAGGATACCCAAATGGCACTTCTTGAAAAGACGGCCAATTCCTTTGACCGCGACTTGAACGCGCTTTGCAATGATCTGATATTGCTGGGCGCTGAAAGTGATCTGATCAGGATTGCCCTTGCCAAGGATATCGACGTTGAGCAGCATGAACGACTGATAAGAGTCCTTAAGCGGATCAACTCCATCACCTATACCCATAACATTGCCGAACAGGTCAATATCTACCTGAAACAGCCAAATAAAGTCTATTACGCGGGCAACCACGACGTCCGGCAATTTGTCCGGCAATATGCATCCCCAGGTGACGAGGAGCAGTTTTTGATACGGTCATACAACATATCCTTGTCTCCTGTGGGCGGTTCGGGCAGTAATCCGCCGGAAATTTTACTGGCCCATTCCATCCCCCTTGGCGGTATATCATCATCTGTTCCAAATGTTCAGGGATTTGTCCTTATCTCCCAAAGCGAAATGCGGTACGCATTATCCAATGCCAGCCTCTACAAAGAGAGCCTTGCCGCCATGGTCAATGAAAAGGGTGAATTGCTCAGCCATATCGGTGACCGGGACCTGATCGCATCCCTGGCAACTATGGCAGCGAGCAAGGAAGCAGATTCCGGGCAGATCCGCCTTGATGGCAAATCGTTCTGGTATGTCAGGTATCGCGGCCTGGCCAATATCACCTACCTGACGGCCACGCCTACGGAGGTAGTCTTTGTTGATCTTACCAAGCTGTCCAATCAGTTGCTGGCCATGCTCTGCATGGTGATTGCGCTGGGAACACTGACAGCTTACCTGCTGAGCAAGGTTTACAACCGCCCCATCAAGCAGCTGTTCACCTTGATTAAAAGCAAGAAGCGTGATGGCGTACCGGTTATAAACCGTATCAACTACATTCAAAACGAGCTTACAGGCCTATACAATGAAAACGATGATCTGAAAAAAACCATTTCTCAAACCCGAATGGAGGCAGAACGCGAAAGGCTTTTATACCGCCTGCTGATGGGGCTGTCCACATTCGAATCCCTCCCGATTATGCAGGGCATTCATCCCCCGTTTATGGCCATATGCTTTCGCCAGGAATACAGTGTGGAAAACGTGGTACACTACGCATCCCATGCCAGTATCTGGCCTGCCCTGAAGCAATATGCATCCCAGAACCATTTCCTCTGCGTGCAGCTGACATCCAGCGTGCTGGTCATGGCCTGCAGCGATATGGATCAGGCCAAGGCTATCATCGCCATGGCGCAAAAGCTCATCAAACCGTATCTTGAAGTCACGCGCATCAGGATTGGCGTAGGCAGCATCATGGATGATCCAGAAAAGATCAACGTTTCCTACCGCCAAGCCATGGATATGCTGGACTACCGCGGTGAAGAGCGCAACATGCATGTCTGCTATTATGATGACATCGTGCAGCGCAGTGCTGAACTGCATTACCCTGTAGATCGCGAAAACCAGATCATCAATCTTCTGGTAGCGGGGAACGGGCGTGAAGCCATCTTGCATTTTGCGGATGTCTATCAGGGCAATGCGGAGCGCGGCATCTCCGATCCCATGCGCAATGCGCTGTGCAGGGAGTTTGCTTTGACACTGCTTCGGGCAACCAATGCCATCGGTGCTTTGAGCCCGGTAGCACCGGAGATCTATCAGGAGGTAAAGCAGTACGTTTTGTTGGATTGCGGCGCTGTGGGACATAAGCAATACCTGGAAGGCATGTATCGTCTGTGCGGGACGCTGGCGGATTTCGTCAACATGCGCTCCAGAGACCAGCAAATGATCGTTCAGGTGCGTGACTACATCCGTGAGCATATCGGAGAGGATATTTCACTGGAGAATATCGCCACGCGTTTTGGCTATGCACCGGCCTATTTCAGCCGGTACTTCAAAAAGAACCTTGGCGTGAACCCAAAGGAATACATCACACGAGAACGCATGCAGATAGCCAAAGGGTTACTCATCCATTCGGCGGACGAGATACAGAGCATTGCGCAGCGGGTAGGCTTTACCAATGCCAACAGCTTTGCCAGGACCTTCCGCCAGTATGAAGGCGTATCCCCTAGCATCTACCGCGACAAAAAAGGGCAGATCAAATGTGAGCCGGGAAGAAAAACACAGGAGGATTATACCAGCCCTGATTGACCATGGCTTCCGGATTATGTGTAAAAGCCCACGGAAAGCCATCGCCATCCGGACTGATATAAAATGAAAGCGAGGTTAATGTATGAGCAAAACCAAGGTTAGCATCCAAGGAGACCGGTTCTATCTGAACGGCAAAGTCCTGTATGAGGGAAAGTCCTGGGAAGGCCACCCCATGGATGGGCTTTTGATGAACTCCCGCATGGTGCAGGGCATTTTCGATGACCTGAACCCCGTTACCATGAGCCTGTTCCGCTACCCGGACACCAAAGTATGGGATCCTAACCGGAATACGGATGCGTTTATCGCCGCCATGCCCAAGTGGTACGAAAAGGGTCTGCGTTGCTTTACGTTAAACATGCAGGGCGGCCAGCCGGGCGGCTTCGAGAATTGGTATCAAAACTACATGAACCGGGGCTATGAGGCGGACGGCAGCTTGAATCCCGGCTATATGTCCCGCCTGGAAAGGGTACTTGATGCTGCCGACGAAATGGGCATGATCGTTATCCTGGGCTATTTCTACTGGGGACAGGATCAGCATCTTGCCAACCGCGAATATGTGGAAAATGCTGCAAAGAACCTGACCCGTTGGCTTGTGGAGAAAGATTATACAAACGTACTGGTAGAAGTCTGCAATGAAAGCGATATCCCCGTTACGTCACACGGCATTCTGTATTACAGTCAGGTCCACCAATTGGTGGAAATGGTCAAAAAGGAATCCGGCGGTAAATTGGCTGTATCCGCCAGCCTGGTCGTTTATCCGGAGCAGACCAACGAACTTTTGGATGTGTGTGACTACGTACTGTTCCACGGAAACCGTGTATACGACCCTAAACGGATTGCCGAGATCGGGCGGGCCATCCGTGGCAATCCCCATTACCGCGGGACTCCCATCGTCAACAATGAAGATAATCATTTCGATTTTGAACTGGATATCAACAACATGAAAGAGGCCGTCCGAAATGGTATCGGCTGGGGCTATTTCGATTGGGACGGCTATCAGAAGGTACCGGGCAGTTGGGAGATTGATACGCCGCTCAAGCATGGATTCTTCGATCTGTTGGAACAGATGGTAAAATGAGAGGGGGGCTAAACCATGAGCAAAACCAGGGTCAGCATCCGGGGAGACCGGTTCTATCTGAATGATAAGGTCCTGTATGAGGGGAAGACCTGGAAAGGCCATTCCATGGAAGGGCTGTTGATGAACTCCCGTATGGTACAGGGAATTTTTGACGACCTGAACCCAATCACCATGAGCCTGTTCCGCTACCCGGACACCAAGGTATGGGACCCGGACCGGAACACGAATGAATTCATTGCCGCCATGCCCAAATGGTACGAAAAGGGTCTGCGCTGCTTTACGCTAAACATGCAGGGAGGCCAGCCGGGCGGTTTTGAAAACTGGTATCAAAATTTCGTAAACCGTGGCTATGAAGCGGACGGAAGCCTGCATCCCGGTTATATGGCCCGCCTGAAAAGAGTGCTGGACGCCGCTGACGAGATGGGTATGATCGTCATCCTGGGTTACTTCTACTGGGGACAGGATCAGCATCTTGTGAACCGCGAATATGTGGAAAACGCAGCAAAGAACCTGACCCGCTGGCTTGTGGAAAAGGACTACACCAATGTATTGGTGGAAGTCTGCAACGAGAGCGATATCGCCACCACATCCCATGGCATCCTGTATTACAATCATGTCCACAAGCTGGTGGAATCCATCAAAAAGGAAGCTGGGGGGAAGCTGGCCGTTTCCGTAAGCCTCGTCGTGCATCCAGAGCAGACCAATGAGCTCTTGGATGTGTGTGACTTCGTTCTGATCCACGGCAATGGTATACACAACCCAATACGGATGGGGGAAATTGCAAGGGCCATCCGCAGCAATCCCCGCTACCGGGGAACACCGATCGTCAACAATGAGGACAATCATTTCGATTTTGAACTGGATATCAACAACATGAAAGAAGCTGTCCGAAACGGAATTGGCTGGGGATATTTCGATTGGTCAGGCTATCAGAAGGTGCCGGGCAGCTGGGAGATTGATACGCCGCTCAAGCATGGTTTCTTTGATTTGCTGGAACAGATGGTCAAATAACAGGGAGGATATGGCTATGAGCAAGACAAAGGTTAGCATCAAAGGCAGCAAGTTTTATGTAAACGGCCTGGTCACAAATCAGGGAAAAACCTGGGAAGGCCACTCCATGGAAGGCCTGTTGATGAACTCCCGAATGGTACAGGGCATCTTTGACGATCTGAATCCCGTTACCATGAGCCTGTTCCGTTACCCGGACACCAGGATGTGGGACCCTGACCGGAACACGGATGAATTCCTTGCCGCCTTGCCCAAATGGCATGCCAAGGGACTGCAGGCCTTTACCCTCAACATGCAGGGCGGCCAGCCGGGCGGATTTGACAACTGGTATCAGAAGTTTGAAAACCGCGGCTACCGGGAAGACGGCAGCCTGGACTCAAAGTACATGGCACGCTTAAAGCGCGTACTGGATGCTGCGGATGAACTTGGTATGGTGGTTATGCTTGGCTACTTCTACTGGGGGCAGGATCAAACCCTCGCAAACCGCGAATATGTGCTTCGTGCCGCCCGTGACCTGACACATTGGCTCGTTGACATGGATTACACCAATGTATTGGTGGAAGTCTGCAACGAAAGCGACGTTCCGGTCACGTCCCATGATATCCTGTACTATACGTATGTTGATAAAATGATCAGCCTGGTGAAAAAGGAGAGCGGCGGCAAGCTGCTTGTTTCCGCCAGCCTGGCCATCCATCTTGTGCCCACGGACGCCATGCTGGACAACTGTGATTACGTGCTTTTCCACGGAAACGAAGTTCATGATCCGCAGCAAATCGCCAAAGTCGCAAGGGCAATTCGTGAAAACCCCCACTACAAGGGCAGCCCCATCATCGTCAACGAAGACGACCATTTCGACTTTGAGGCTGATATTAATAATATGAAGGAATGCGTGCGCAACAACGTTTCCTGGGGGTACTTCGACTGGCCAGGCTATCAAAAGGTGCCGGTCAGCTGGGAAATCGATACGCCCAGAAAAAATGCCTTCTTTGACCTGCTGGAAGAAATGGTCAAATAAAAAGGTTGTATCCCCTATGCCATGTCAAATCTCCCGGGCGGCTGTCACGCATGCGGCCGCCCGGGAGCTGCAATGAACATTGATTTGGGCAAAACAAAACCAGGAACGGCGGGATGATTCCCGCCGCTCCTGATGGCTGCCGGTGGTTCAAGGGTGAAAGTCCTTGAATCATTCGTGTTTATAATCTTCCGCTGTATTCTGCCAGTTCAATCTTCTTTCCCAGCTTGGCGGAAGCTTCAATGGCATTGATTACATGCATGACCTCTTCGTTGTTGGCTATTGTAACCACACTGGGCTTTGTGCCTTGCTCCAGACAATCGAGGAAATAGGCGGTTTCGCGGCCATAGGCATTGTATTGCTCGGGGCTTAGCTTTTCCGGCGGATGACCGTCGCGCCAAATGTTCAGCTCGCAGAATGCCCCGTCCCGGTCGTTGATGGAATAGCCTGCCTTGTAGGTAAACTCTGCTGTGGCCTTGCTGCCCATCACCCTGGCGTACATGGTAAAGGGGTAGCCCTCCTTCATGGTGAAGCTTGTTTCGGCTACACCGCGAGCGCCGCTCAAATATTCGATGGAGGCGAATACGTTCTGGTAACAGGCGGTCTCATCCTTGCTGGCGAGGGTATAAACGCTCCTGGCCGGGCCAAACATGGCGTTCATGAAATCCACGTCATGCACCAGCATATCATACATCGCGCCGCCGCCGGAGACAGGATCATACAGCCACTCGTTGCCCCAGCGCTGCGACTGGGAGCAGCGGGAGAAATAGCTCATGCGAATCTCGCCGAACTCACCGGCCTCCATCATTTGCAGCAGTTTCACATAACCTGTCCAGAAGCGTACCACATGCGCCGTCATGTACGTTATGCCGGTGCGCCGTACGATCTGCGATACACGGTGCGCATCCGCCTGTGTCATGGCGATGGGCTTTTCGCAGAGTACCGCCTTGCCAAAGCCGGCACACAAATCAACCAGATCCACATGGGTGCAGGTTGGCGTGGCGATGAGGCAGACCTCAATCTGAGGGAGAGCTTCCAGCATGGCTTTCGCATCGGTGAAGTATGGGCAGTGGATGCTTTCGCCTGCGCAGGCCGCCTTTTCCGGGTTCTTGTCACATACCGCAGCGAATGTGGCGTTGGGCAGCGCCGTGATGGCCGGGATATAACTCTTGCTGATCATGCCGCAGCCGATCAGTGCTATATGCCAGGTTTTCATTCTGTTTTCCTTTCTTTTCTTGCGTGTGTCCGTTCCGCAGACAGCACACGCACGCCGGAGCTTTCCAGTCGTTCCCGGGATTCGGTGTCAATACGGTCAGTGATGAGTACATTCAGCGCATCGAGGCCGCACAGGCGCGCAAATACCTGCCGGTTGAACTTGGAGCAGTCGGCCACGGCGATCACTTCCTGTGCCGCCTTGATCATGGCGCTCTTGACATGGGTTTCTTCCATGGTGCGGTTGGTAATGCCCCAGGTAAAATCAATGGCATCGCAGCCCAGGAAAAGCTTTTTGACCTTGATGTTGCTGATGAAGCCAATGGCCTCTGCACCAACCAAGGTGTAAACGGATGGCAGCAGCGTACCGCCCGTCATGATGAGCGAGATGCCGCCGCGGTCGGCCAGTGTAACGCCGATCTTTAAATCATTGGTGATGACCGTCACTTGCTTTGCCTTGATACGGTTGGCTATTTCAAAGGTGGTGGATCCGGAGTCAAGCATGATTACATCACCGTCGTCGATCATGTCGGCGGCGATGGAGGCAATGGCCTGTTTACTCTCGATGTTCTCCTGAAAACGGATGAAGGATGGAATCTCCTTGTTGGGACTGTGCTGAAGGCACACCGCACCGCCATGTGTCTTGATGATCAGACCCCTTGTTGCCAAATCGTTGATATCATTGCGGATCGTCACCAGTGAGGTCTTGAACGCACTGGCCAATTCCTCAGTCTTAACGGCCTGCTTTTCATTGATAAAATTGAGCATCTTTTCCTGCCGTTCTATCCGAAACACTTATATCGCCCTTCCTGTTGCAATGCTGTATCCGCTGGTATGCGCTAAAATTTTATCTTATCATAACACAATACAACACCATTTTCCAATGTACGGAAAGAAGCTTTGTAATCCTTCTCCAACAAGAGCGATTGTATGTATCAGCCCCGGATGGAACGTACCTTGTCCATGAACGCTACTACACGGTCCTTGTCCACGCTGTTGTCAAACTTGCCGTCCTTTTTAAAGGTAGTGCCTACCACGGCACCATCGGCAATCTTGAAGATTTCTTCTATGGTACCCAGTTTGCAGCCTGTGTTGGCAAAGACCGGGGTGTTGGGAATGGCATTCTTTACACGGGCCAGCACACCCAAATCAGTGTCCACGCCCGCTGTCATGCCGCTGACGCAGATCACATCGGGGTTGTTGTTGAACACAGTGGTTTTGGCGATATCGGCTACGTCGCGGGGTGTGAGGTACTGGGCCGCCTCTGGTACGATATTGTACAGCAGCTTGCAGTTCATAAGGCCCAAACGCGCGCGATGACGGGCAATCTCCCCTGTGTTGGTATCCCACAGGCCGAAATCACTGGCATACACGCCGCTCATGATCTCACGTATGAATTTTGCGCCTGTGGCGGCAGCCAGATCCAAACTGGCAAATGGGTCCCACAACACGTTCACGCCGAAGGGTATTTTGATCTCGTCCATCAATTCGCCAATCACGCGGGCCATGGATGCGGTTGTTTCCGGATTGACTTTCTTGAGATATGGCATGCTGAACTCATTGGAGAACATCACGGCGTCCACCCCGCCAGCCTGAAGCGCATGAAACTCCTTGCAGGCCGCGTCCACAACCTTTTGCATGCCTCCCTTTTTATCGTAATAGGGATCGCCGGGCAGTGGCTGCAAATGACACATGGCGATGACCGGCTTTATTGTTCCAAAGAGTTGTTGAATCCACTCCATCGATAACCATATCCTTTCGTTTGTTTTCTTTTCCCTTCTTATCCTAGCATTCTGTAGCGCTTTTGTCAAGCATCATTAAGCACTGGTAAGTATTTGATAGTTGAAAATTTGCGATACGTATTCCACCAACGTAACAGGAAGGAGATACAGATGCTCCAATAGTCCCGAATTCTTTGCTTTCACAACTTCTTTACACAGTTCTTTATAAGAAAATATTTTTAAATAAACGAAAGAAATAAACAAGTGACATATTGACAAGCAATACCCGTAAGCGATATCATGATTGCATAAATCAAAGTTGAACAAAACAACAGCATATCCATAAGGGGAAAAAGACGAGGAGTGACACGGCATGACAAGTCCGATCCGTAAAGGCATCAATATTTGGTCCTTTGATCAAACCCTGAGCATTGAGGAATGCATGCACATGGCCAAGGACGCGGGCTTTGAGGGTATAGAGCTGGCTTTGGCCGCCAAGGGTCCCCTCAGCATGGAATCTGCCGACGAGGATATTTTAGCCATTGCCACGGCGGCAAAGAGAATCAACATGGAAATCAATGCGCTGGCCACAGGCCTCTACTGGCAGTACAGCCTTACCAGCAACCGCGAGGACATTCGTGAAAAGGCCAAGGCCGTTGCCCGCCGGGAAATGGAAATCGGCAAGCTGCTGGGGGCGGATGTGGTGATGGTCTGCCCCGGAGCGGTGGGTGTGGATTTCCGCCCCGAGGATGTGGTGCCCGACGCCAAGGAGATAGCATTCTTTTCAGGCAGTGAGATTATCGACTATGAGGTGGCCTACCAGCGCTCACAGGAGGCTCTTCGGGAACTGGGCGAATACGCCGGCAAAGTAGGCATTCGCATCGGCGTGGAAAACATCTGGAACAAGTTCCTTCTTTCGCCGCTGGAAATGCGCGATTTCATCGACGGGATAGGTTCACCAAACGTAGGTGTGTGGCTGGATGTGGCCAACATGATGATGTTTGGTTATCCAGAGCAGTGGATACGCATTCTGGGCAACCGAATCATCAAGGTTCATTTCAAGGATTTCCGCTGTGCAGTGAAGAGCCTGGATGGCTTTGTGGACCTGCTGGCGGGCGATGTGAACTGGAAGGCCGTGAAGCGCTCTCTGGATCAGATCGGCTACGCTGGCTGGTGTAACGGCGAGATGTGCCCGACATACAAGCAGTATACGGATCAGATGATCTATAACTGCTCGGCGGCCATGGATTGCATTTTGGAAAGGAAACAACAGTGGATGGGACAATAAAACGAAGAACATTGAAGGCGGGTACGCTATGAAACCTGCAATTCTTTTCGATTTTGATGGCACGCTGTTTTTCGGCACGGCAGCGCTGAATACGTGGTGCTTTACCCGGGCACTTCAGAAGATGGGTCTGTCCGAAGCCACCGGAGAGAAGATTGCAATGAGCGTGGGGATGACCTTCCAAAATGTTGCCCGCCTGATGACGGATAGCGAAGAACCGGAAATTCTCGCCCAATTTGAAGAACTGACGTTCCTACACGTGCCCAGCTATATCGAAACTCATGTGCGGCCGGATCCCGTCGTGCACGGTATGCTTGCCGCGCTTGGGAAACAGGCCAGGCTGGCTGTTTGCTCCAACGCTGCAGCCAGCTATCTGAACCCAATGCTTGAGGCATTGGGCCTTACGCCCTTTTTCGATACCATCTGGGCCTATCACAATAACTACCGCAAAGCCACAGCCATCCCCGAGGTGCTGCGCCTGCTGGGCTCGGAACGCGGTGTGTTCGTGGGAGATCGCCTGGAGGATGTGTTAGCAGCCCGGGAAGCGGGTATCCCCGTGGTGGGAATTCGCAATGCAGCTTATCCCGCAGAAACGGACGGTGCGGATATCACAGTGGAAAATCACGTACAGATGCAGGCAGCCATTGAAACGCTGCTAATCAGGAGGTAAAGAACCCATGGATATGATGAACACGCTTCGGGACTTTATGCTCACCCCCGCACCCAGCGGCTACGAGAATGAAATGGCCTGCAAAATGGCCGGTGCGCTTGGTCCCTATTGCGAGGATGTGCGCATCGACCGTGTTGGCAACGTGATTGGCAAGGTCTCAGGAACCAACGACGCAAAACTGCCCCGGATGATGGTCTTTGGTCATATGGATCAATTGGGGTTCATCGTACGCCGCATCGAAGCCGACGGCTACATTCAGGTAGACCGTCTGGGAGGCATCCCCGAGAAGGTGCTGCCAGGCCTGCAGCTTCTTATCCGCTCCGAGGACGGCAAGTGGCACAAGGGCGTTTTCGGCCCGAAGGCGCATCATGCCATGCCCGCCGAGGAGAAGTACAGGGTGGATCAGGTTACGTCACTGTTCATCGACGCGGGCGCAAAAACCGCAGGGGAGGTTCGCGCACTGGGCATTGAGGTCGGCTGCCCGGTCATCTACAAGCCTGCCTTTGAAAACCTGCTGGGCACCCGCGTCACCGGCACATCGGTGGACAACCGCGGAGCCTGCGCAACGCTGGTCTGCGTGGCCGAGCGTCTGCAAAAAAACCGCCCGGCCTGCGACGTGTACATCGTGGGCACTGTGTGGGAGGAATTCAATCTGCGCGGCGCAATGATGGCTGCCCGTACCATCAAGCCTGATCTGGCCATCATGCTGGACGTGACGCTGGCCAGCGATACACACGACCTGAGTGACCGCTTCGAGAACAAACTGGGCGAAGGCCCATGCGTGCAGTTGTACAGCTTCCACGGCCGTGGAACACTGAACGGCACCCTTCCCCATCAGCCGCTTTTTAACTTGTGCAAAGCCTGCGCTGCCAAGGAAAATCTCCCTTTACAGCGTTTCGCGGCGCTGGGTATCATTACCGATGCGGCCTATCTCCAACTGGAGCAGGATGGCGTAGCATGCCTGGAGATGGGTTTTCCCGCCCGCTATACCCACACCCCCGTCGAGGTTTGCGATGTGAGCGATCTTAAAAAGCTGGCGCAGCTTGTGGCCGCAATGGCCCGCTCCGTGGATGAAGACTTCCAATTGAACCGCTATTGAGGTGAATGCTATGAACAAGCCGTATTTTATGGGTATCGACATTGGCACCTTTGAAAGCAAGGGTGTACTGACCGATGCCAAAGCAAACGTCATTGCCTATCAGGCATGTCCCCATGTGATGGAATCGCTAAAGCCAGGCTGGGCGGAGCATGACGCAGAAGGCGTGTGGTGGCACGACCTGTGCCAGCTTTCTAACGCGCTTATTGCTAAGGCCACGGTTGATCCCAAGGACATCGTGTCCGTGGGCGTGAGCGGTATCGCTCCCTGCTGCCTGCCGGTGGACGAGAATCTCAAGCCGCTGCGCAAGGCCATCCTCTACGGCATCGACGTGCGGGCAGCCAAGGAGATCAGCCAACTCAACGCAAAAATCGGCGAGGATGTAATCCTCGAGCGCTGCGGCACGCCGCTGACCACGCAATCCGCCGGTGCGAAGGTATTGTGGATTCAGCACAATGAACCGGAGGTTTTCAAAAAAACGGCGAAGTTCGTGACGTGCAGCACCTATCTGGTGGCCAAGCTTACGGGGCAATTTCCCATTGACCGGTATACCGCCGCGACGTGGGTGCCTCTGTACAGCGTGGAAAAGGAGGATTGGGAAGACGACCTGCTGGGCATCTGCCGCCGGGACCAGTTGGCTGACTGCCGCTGGACCGACGAGATCGCCGGCACGGTGCATGAACAAGCCTCCCGGCAAACCGGTCTGGCGGTGGGCACGAAAGTCACTACCGGCACCGCCGACGCATCCGCCGATGCGCTTTCCGTAGGTGTGACACGTCCCGGTGACATGATGATCATGTATGGCTCCTCCATTTTCATCATTCACGTGGTGGATCAGCTGGTAAAGGACAAACGTCTGTGGTCCGGCCCGTACCTGTTCAGGGGTACGTATTCGGTAGCGGCGGGCATGAGCTGCTCCGGTACGTTGATCCGCTGGTTCCGTGATAACTTCGCCCGTGACATCCTCGAGAAGGCTGAGCACGAGGGACTGAACCCCTACGCTGAAATGACCGCATTGGCGAAGGACATTCCCGCCGGCAGTAATGGGCTGATTGTGCTGCCCTATTTCTCCGGCGAGCGCACGCCCATCAACGATCCTGCCGCGAAGGGTCTCATTTTCGGACTGAACCTGCTGCACAACCGGGGCCACATTTACAAGGCGATCCTGGAAGGCGTGGGCTATGGTGTGAACCAGCATTTTATAATTTTCAGCGAGTTGGGTATGGTGACCAATAAGGTGATGGCCGTGGGCGGCGGCGTAAAAAATCAGGTGTGGCTGCAAGCAGTATCGGACATTTGCGGCAAGACGCAACAGTACGTACAGGTGGAGATCGGCGCAGCTTATGGCGATGCGATGCTGGCAGCGCTGGGTGTGGGATACTACAAAAATCTGGAGGAGCTGAACCAACTGGTGATGATCAAGAGCACAGCAAAGCCGGACGCAGACAACCACAAGGCATATAAGCCGCTGGCCAAGAAATATGGCGAGCTGTACCAGAGTACAAAGCATATCATGCATGAAGATTAGTGCGTTTCAGCAAATGTGATGACAGTAATGAGACTTATTCACTGAAGAATGCATGAGTTCAAACGATGCGTTTCACATGCAGCACTGATATCATTTATCAGGCTGCTTGTCATTTTTATGTGTTCTCACAGCAACCTTATTGACGGTATTTCTCTTGCTCTTGTCTTGTCAAGGCTAGAAATATCATAGACTGTTATGGCTTTAACATTTCATTAACGCTGCAAATGTTATTTCAACAGCAATATATCCTTCATCGGGATAGAGGCAAAAAGCTGCTTGCCTACACTCCCCTGCCAAAGAGACTTTTCCACCTCACACTGGATAAAGGCGCGCTCGCTGTATGGTACATCTGGCCTCTTAAGCAGCAAAAGGATGGAAAAGGGGTTTTCAACCACACGAACCACTTCATAGGATGATGTGTTTGCTGATATGCTTTGGCTTGTTTCAATCCTGATGTAATGCGACCTGAAACCGATATAAGCTATATTCTCAGGAATAAGCCTTTCTGTTTTCAGCGTAATGCCAAAGTCCAACGCCTTTACGGTGTAATCATCCACTTTTTTTGCACGGCTAATGTTTTTAACACCGGTAAGCACAGCCGCGTTTACGGTGCCGGGGTTATGAAATATCTCATGCAGCCCGCCGCACGCATCGATCCTGCCGTTTGAGAATACGCCCAACCGTTTGCACATGCGGTAAACTTCATCCCGGTTGTGGGAAACCATCAGCACCGTTCCCGGAAAGTTTTCCATGGATCGGGTCAATTCCTGCTCCATCCTCCATTTCAGGTGGCTGTCCAGGGCGGATAAGGGTTCGTCCAGCAAAACCAAATCAGGCCGGGAACCAAGCAGCCTGGCCAACGCCACACGCTGCTGCTGCCCGCCAGACAGTTGGCCAGGCCGCTTGTTTTCTAGACCAGTAAGGCAAAACGATGCTATCAAAGCTTTTGCCGCATCATTTTTATATGCAGTCTCTCCGGTGATGCCGGAAAGAATATTCTGCATGACCGTCATATGGGGAAACAAGGCGTAGCTTTGAAACAGGTATCCGACACGCCTCTTTTGCGGCGGAAGGTTGATGCCTTTTGCGGAATCAAACAGCGTTCTGCCATTATGGCGGATCACCCCCTGATCCGGGGTTTCGATACCGGCAATGCACTTTAACGTCATGCTCTTCCCGCAGCCGGAAGCACCCAGCATGCCCATCCATTCGTCACCGGCTGTGAAATCCAAATCCAACGCAAAACTTCCAAGCTTTTTCTTGATTTTTACAACGAGAGGCATCAAAGGCCACCCCGTTTTGTGTTCTTCTTTTTATAGCGGCCATTTACCTGGTTCATAACGAACATGGAGGTAAAGGATAAGGCGCAAATGACCATGACCCACCGAAAGGCCAGATCCCGGTTACCGGCCTGCACCGCGGTATACACAGCCACCGCCATGGTTTGGGTTTTACCGGCGATGTTGCCTGCCAGCATGATGGTTGTACCGAATTCGCCAAGGGCCCTTGCAAAAGCAAGAATCGTGCCGGCAATGATGCTTGGCACGACATTGGGCAAAATGATGCGGTAGAAGATGGCATATTCGCCTATGCCAAGTGTTCTTGCTGCCTGCACCATATCGGAATCCACTTCTTCAAAAGCGCCTCGGACCGTGCGGTACATCAGCGGAAAGGAAACAACAGTGGAGGCAATGACGGCAGCCCACCAGGAAAAGACAATGTTCACGTCCAACAGTGCCAGCAGCTTGCCAAGCCATCCGTTTCTGCCAAAGACCAACAGCAAAAAAAAGCCTACAACAGTAGGCGGCAGGATCATGGGCAGGGTGAAAACACCGTCCAGCAAGCCCTGGAACCGTTTCATTTTCACGACCTGCTTTGCGGCCAATATGCCAAAGATGAAGGTGAACCCTGTTGCCAGGAACGATACCTTTAAGGATATAAACAAAGGCGATGCATCCATGCGGCTTCCCCCTTTTTGAGAAATCCTATGTATTGGAAAGGTATCTGCCGGGCACAGCATAAGCGCTGAGCCCGGCAAAAGCGGTCATTTGTTGATCGGCGAGAACCCGTTCTTTTCAAATATAGCTGCCGCCTCCTGCGTTTGCAAGAAGGCAAGGAAGGCCAGGGCCTCTTCCGGTTGCAAGGTTGTCTTAATAACCGCTGCGGGATAGATTATCTTGTCACTGCTGCCCTCCGGTGCTATGGCAATCATGCTGATCAAATTGCTGGTCATGGCATCGGAGGCGTACACAACGCCGCAATCCACATCGCCTCCTTCCACCCAAGTCAATACCTGACGCACATCACTGCCGAAGTTGGCCTTGTGCGATACGGCATTCCACAGGCTGAGAGACTCAAAAATCTGCTTGGCATACTGTCCCACCGGTACGCCGGAGGGTTCACCCAGTGCAATCAGTTTCACCTTGTCCATGCCAGCATCTTCAAAGGAGTCAAGCATAAGGGCACTTCCTTTTGGCACGATCAGCACCACCTTGTTTTCCAGCAGATCCACATCGCTTTCTGGAAGTAACATTCCTTTTTCAAAGAGCTCGTTCATCTGCTTTTTGCCTGCCGAAAAAAACAGATCAGCAGGTGCGCCTTCCTCGATTTGTGTCTGCAGCGCACCGGAGGAGCCAAAGGTCATGATCAAAGTCACGTGGGGAGCAGCCAGTTTATACGCCTCAGCCTGCTCCGCCATCACCTCCGTCAAACTGGCGGCGGCACATACAAGCAGCTCAACAGGCGCCTTCTCCGGGGCCGGTGTTGACAGGGCCGTTTGGGCAAACGCTGCCTGCATGCCAAACAGCATTGATGAAACAACAAAAACCCATGCCGTTAATCCCTTGGAATACCTAGTCTCCATGAACGCAATGACTTCTTTCATGCAAACCTCCTTACAGCCCCTGCTTGCCGGTACTGATGGTATAGGCATCCTCGACTGGGCTGATAAAAATGCGGCCGTCGCCAAACTGCCCCTTTTCGCCGGTGCGGGCGGTACGCATGATGACCCGCACCACATCCTCCTTATCCCCATCCTTGATGACGATCAAAAGCATTTCCTTGGGAATCTCATCATACTGCACATCACCGATGACCACACCGCGCTGGCGGCCGCGGCCAAACACATCCATCTTCGTAATGGCGGGAAAGCCTGCTTCCATCAATTCATGCATGACGGCTGCCGTTTTTTCAGGCCGAATAATGGCACGGACCAAAAGCATACGCTCGCCTCCTTTTCAAATATCCAAAATGCCATGCTCCATGAGCAAGGCTTCCAACCGCTCTTGCTTTAGCGGTGAGGGAATAACAAACATATCGTTGCTGTCGATCTTTTGGGCCAAGGCGCGGTATTCATCCGCCTGGTTGCAGGAGACGTCGTAATCAATGACCGTTTTTTTATGGATTTCCGCCCGCTGTACCATGTTGTCACGGGGCACAAAATGGATCATTTGACTACCCAGTTCCTTGGCTAAGGCAGATACCAGCTCAGCCTCGCCATCCACCTTGCGGCTGTTGCATATGATGCCGCCCAAACGCACACCGCCGGTGCGGGCGTACTTTTGAATGCCTTTGGAAATGTTGTTTGCAGCATACAGCGCCATCATCTCACCGCTGGCAACGATGTAAATTTCCTGTGCTTTGCCTTCGCGTATGGGCATAGCGAACCCGCCGCACACAACATCGCCAAGCACGTCATAGAACACATAGTCAAGATCAGCCTCATAAGCACCAAGCCGCTCCAAAAGACCGATGGAGGTGATGATGCCGCGCCCGGCACAACCAACGCCGGGCTCCGGCCCCCCGGACTCCACACACTTGATGCCAGCGAAGCCGTTTTTCAAAACCAACTCCAGTTCAATATCCTCACCCTCATCCCTCAGGGTGTCCAGCACCGTCTGCTGAGCCAGACCGCCCAGGATAAGCCTGGTGGAATCAGCCTTTGGATCACACCCCACGATCATGATCTTTTTGCCCATTTCGCCCAAGCCCGCCGTAAGGTTTTGGGTGGTGGTCGATTTTCCGATACCACCTTTTCCATAAATGGCAACCTGTCTCATGGTAAATCCCCTTTCAAGTAAAATAAACAAACGGAGCCGCCTTTTGACTCCGTTGTCAGCGAAAATATTTGCATTTGGGTATCAAAACAACGCCAGCCGCCTATTGCAAATGTTGCAGGGGTTTTTGTTTTCAAACACAAAAAAGACCCCGCAAAAGGCCTCATTGTCTTTTGATGTTCATTGTTGTTTAGCAGTTTTTTACTCGGCCAGCAAGGTGTTTACATACGGCATTTTTTCATAAATGCAATTTATTTCTGATGTGCTTCATTTTTTACCATGGTCACTATTCACCCATTTTGTATAAAGTGCTCTTTTCTACCCCCTTTATTGCTTTTCTCGCTTTGCTTAATACCCTTATTCCCGGGTGCATATCGCATTATAAGCGCTGCTTTGCCTGCTGTCAATACGAAAAGCCATACTGAAAGCAATTTCATCATATTGCACAACAGACAAACCAAAATGAATGATACAAAAACCAGTTATTCATTTTTTGTATACAGTTCTACTATTTATATCATGAAAGTGATGATTGCCTTCACCGTTTCTTTGGGTAATTGCTCTTCTTTTATGCAAAGACCGCGGCGCTCAACGACTTCATTCACCCAGGGTGGCAAATGGGAGCACAGCAAGTTAAAGGAATGAAACTCCCCTTTTTCCAAAAAAGATCGGAATGCTTTTTTGGAGGAGATATCCGTGTATGTTTCCTGCAACCTTATAAGGTCCAGAAAAAAGTGGCCATCCTGCATAGGAGAGTACGGCTCCATTGGGATCGGAGGCTGTTTATCATTTTCTGATTCGTTTATGTCCCGCAAAACGCCATCCAGGACAATGTCGTTTACCTGTGCCAATTCAAAGAGGTGAAACCCCAACCGGTTCAACTCCTGATAAGCGATCCCTTCCATCTTTTTGCTAACAAGCACCCGGCATCCATCCAGCCTTTGCGCAAGCAGGCGCACAGCGGATCTACAATCCGGGATGCTGACTGCAGGCTCAAAGGAAAACGCGTCTACCATCTCCCAACCGTCGCCGCCGCGTTCATATACCGCCACCTTGCCCGGCCTGTTCATCTCTCTGACATGCCCCGATATGTCTTGCGTTACTGCAATTTTCTTAATCATGCAATATCTCCTTGTTTCCTGCCTTGCCGCTGTATTCTTTCGTTTTGCATATAGGATACTGCATCAACATGCGGTTTTCAAGCCAAGAGTCGGCTCAGACTTTCCAATAAAATGATAAGCCTCATGACTATGTCTTAACAAAGAAATAACCGTTGATTTCCTAATGAATCAAGGAAATCAACGGTTTTCTTTTGGCGGAGAGTTAGGGATTTGAACCCTAGGTGGGGTATAAGCCCACACACGATTTCCAGTCGTGCGCCTTAGACCACTCAGCCAACTCTCCAGGCTTTGGCTGCACCGGCAACGAACAATATTATACAGGCTGCCTTGTCCCGTGTCAAGCAATTCCCACAAAAAACAGTACGGACAAACGGAAAGTGGCAAAGCGAAAGCTTTACGCCCCAAGCCTGCTAAAAATTTCATATCCATTATGCTTGAGGCCAACGCAGCCCATATGTGTTATGCCGGGTGAACTGTTCCTGCCATGCCAGTCCGATCCGCCCGTCATAAGCAGATGGTTGGCCTGTGCCATTCGTTCATACTTTTCTGATTCCTCCTGCGTATGGCTGGGATGATAAATTTCCAAACCTTCCACACCTGCGCGGATCAGATCCATCACTACATCATCATTGGCGATACTCTTGGGGTGGGCAATGACCGGAATGCCTCCAGCTTCCTTGATAATGTGTATCGCATCCAATGCTGTCATTTTCTCCGTTTCGATAAACCCGGAGCCTGTAGGCATAAAATAGGTGTGAAACATTTCCCGAAGCGTCATGCCCATAGCCCGTGCTCCATCACGCTCCATAGCGGCTGCCACATGCACGCCCGATAAGCGGGGCTGGTCAGGATGATGCTGCAAAACCCTGTCCCAGTCATAGTCAACCAGGCCCATGGCCTTGATATTCTCGAAATTGATTCTTGTATTCTCAGTCTTGTCTTTCGAGATTTGAATGATAAACTGTGCCAGAGCGCTGCTGTGCACATCAATGTAGTATCCCAGCATATGCAAGAGCCTGCGGTTTGCAATGGTGGATACTTCTATGGCGGGTATAAGCCGGACATTGCCGGGCAATTCCTCTCTCATGGCAGCCTGAACACCGCGGACGGAATCATGATCGGCAATGGCAATGACCTTCAGGTCATTTTCTTGCGCCAACTTGAACAGCTCCGCCGGCGTATCCGTCCCATCGGAATAGGTGGAATGCATATGCAAATCGGCGTACATGATAAAAGTCCCTCCCTTGACGTAATCACCTTCCTTTGCCATCATACGCCTGAAGCTGCGCGGCTGTCAACCATACGCACAGTGATTGATTCCACTATATGTCTATGGTTGCCAAACCATCCACATTGCATAATTGATCATGTACCCGTACCGCAAGGGCCGGCCCCTGTAAAAGCCTTAACCGGCAAACGCCTTGTTCCACAGTACACATAAGATGGCTATTCAAATACCAAAAGCGGAAGCGGTAACCCCGCCAGCCTGCTGGAATGCGTGGCCGCAGCGTCAGCCCATCCTTTTTGATGCGCAGGCCTGCAAACCCTGCCACAATGGAAAGGTACGCCCCTCCCAGGTTGGCAGTGTGCAGCCCATCCCTGGTGTTGCCATGCTCGTTGCTTACGTCCAGAAAGGCCGTCCTGCGGAAATAATCCTCCGCCTTTTCCATGTCGTTCAGCCTTGATGCCATGATGGAAAACACGCAGGCGGACAGGGACGAATCGTGAGTGGTGATTTTTTCATAATAATCATAGCTTCGGGCCATTGTCCTATCATCCGCAAGGTCCTCGAACAAGTAATGCGCCAGCTCCGTATCCGCCTGCTTGCATACCTGATGGCGGTACAAAAACAAGGGATGATAATACAAAAGCAGCGGGAAATGGTCCTTGGGGATTTGCGTAAGGTCAAGCACCTCTTTTTTCAGAAAGCTGTCATCCTGGGCAGGAATGCCTAAGCTTTCATCGTAGGGCAGATACATACTCTCCCCCGCCCGCCTGAAGCTTGCCAGTTCTTCATCGGTGATGGACAGCTTGTTTTTAAGCGGCTCGAATAATTTTGCATTCTGCAAACGCCCGCAGATTTCCGCCGCATACAGCAGATTTTCCCTGGCTGCGGCATTGGTATAGTAGTTGTTGTTCACGATGCACGTGTACTCGTCCGGGCCCGTCACGTCATCAATACGGAAAAGACCTTCCTGCATATGGCCTGCGTCCATCCACAGCCGGGCCGTTTCCACCAGCACTTCCGCACCCATATCCGCCATAAAGGCTATGTCGTCCGTTGCCAGATAGTATTGAATAAAGGAATGGGCAACATCACCGTTGATATGGTACTGGGCGGAACCTGAGGGAAAATAGCCGGAGCACTCCGTGCCTGTGATGGTGCGCCATGGATACAGCGCACCTTTTGTATGGCCCATCAGCATGGCATGATCTCTGGCACTTGTTAAAATGCCATACCTGTATTCCAATAGCTGCCTGGCCAGTTTTCTGTCAGTGAGCAGGAAGAAGGGAAAGATGTAAATTTCCGTATCCCAGAAATAATGTCCTTCATAACCTTCCCCGCTCAGGCCTTTTGCGGCCACGTTGGATACACTGTCCCGTCCGGCGGACTGCAAAAGCTGATAAAGGCTGTAATCCATGCATTGCTGCAGCGCATCGTCCTCGAAAATCTCCACCCGTGCGTTTGCCCAAAAGGAGTGTATATGCTCCTCCTGGCGTTTGCGCAAGGTTTCAAGGCTTGTCTTCATCACAGACCGCGCCAGCCTTATGGCATCCCTTACAGGGTCTGCATGGCGGCGCTCATCGGTAAAGATGCACCGCTTGACAAGCGACACCGTCTGACCGGGAGCAATGCTTCCCGTAAATCGTGTGCTCACGCAGCCAGGAAGGATATTTTGGCAAACCTCAAACGTCCCTGTCATTTCGTGGCTCACCGCCGATACCATGGCAAGGTTTGAGCATTTCGTACGGCAGGCAATAAGGGATATTGCGTCCTCCGCCCAGGCCCGTTCGGCCTGCAAATGAATGTGGGGCCGTGCCGCAACCCTGGGATCGTCAGGGTTCGCATAATTGGTCACATTGGCATCCTGCAGCGACAGGAACGCCAAAGGCCCATCATAACTTACGGACTTCACATCATACTGCAAAAGGAACAATTCCTTCTGTATGAAAGAAGCCATGCGGCGGACGGTTATTTGAATTTCACTGCCATGAGTTAAGCGCCAGTGAACGCGGCGTACCGCCTCTCCTGCCGCCATGTCAAGTTCCCTTTCATGGGCTGTCAACTCCCCGGAAAAGGGACTAAATGGCTCATCGCCCAAAAACAGCTTCACTGTTTGCACGTCTGGCACATTGACAATGGTCTGCTGTGTTTCGGGAAAGCCATACAGCTTTTCCCCATAAGAAATGGGCTTCACATCATAATAGGCATTGATGTATGTCCCCCGGATGGTCGCTGCGCCTTCCGAAGCCCCTTCCTCCAGGCTGTTGCGTACGCCGATATAACCGTTGGCTGTATGAAAAAGCGTCTCCATCAAGGCGATTTCATTTTTGTCAAGACCATGTCGTATGAAATGCATTGAATATCATTCCTTGACCGCGCCGGAGGTTATGCCGGCTACGATTTGTTTCTGAAACAAAAGAACAATGGCCAGCGTGGGGAGTACCACCACAATCGTAGCTGCCGCGATCTCGCCCCACAAAATGGTGAACTGGGTACGCAGCGCGTTGATGGCCACGGGTACCGTATGATAGTGCTTGTCGGAGTTGAGCGTCAATGTCAGCAAATACTCATTCCACGCGGCAATAAATGTCATGATGGCGGTGGTAAACACGCCAGGCGCTGCCATGGGAAAGATGACCTTCCACAGCATGGTCCACTGGGAGCAGCCGTCCATGCGGGCCGCTTCCTCCACAGAAAGCGGGATGCGCTTGAAGTGGGCCACCATGATCCATACCGCCGAAGGCAGCGTAATGGTGGAATAGGCAAGCGTAACCCAGTAGCTGTTGAGCATCTTGAACCGGTAGAACATGTTGAACACGGGGCCTACGATGATCATCTGGGGAAACATTGAAATGCCAAGGATCAGGCCCATCAAAAACACCTTGCCGCGAAAGCGGAACCGGGCCAGAATATAGGCCGACATGGAGGCAACCAATACCACGTAGGCTGTGGTGATAGAGGACACAATAAAGCTGTTGCCCACAGATGACAAGATGCCCTTGCCAATTACTTTCTGATAATTGTCCAGTGTTGGCTCATTGGCTATGATCCGAAAGGCCGTCTGCGCACCATAAATTTCACTGCCCGGTTTGAAGGAGGTGATAAGCACCCAAAAGAATGGAAACACGTTCACCATCAGGAACAGCGCAATGACCAGCAGGCTCACGATCCGGGCTGCCCTTTGGCTCTCTTTCATGGTTCTGCTCTTGCCCGTCCGGCCATTTATCGATAAGGCTGTCATGCTGCATCTCCCTCCTTAAGCGTCGGTAATGAGCTCCGCGCCCAGCACCTTCACATACAACAAGGCAATGACCGCCACGCACAGGAACATGGCAAGCACGATCACAGAGCCATAGCCGTAATTGCTCTGCCCCACCATCACCTTGTAAGCGTAAATGGACAGCGTCTCCGGCGTGCCCTTGGTCAAAACTGCGATCAGGTCATACACGCGGAAGGCATCCAGCGTACGGAACAACAATGCCACCAGCATGGAGGGCATCAGCATGGGCAGCGTGATCTTTCGGAAGGTACGAACGGCCCCCGCGCCATCAATGGCGCTGGATTCATACAGCCCACGATCAATGATTTGCAGCCCGGCCAGCAGCAATAGCGCCATGTAAGGTGTTGTTTTCCAAACGTCAGCCAGTATAGCGGCAGCCATGGAGCCGGATATGGTGGTAAGCAGAAGCTCCGGCGATTTCAAAAGCCCAACCTCAGTGAACATCCTTGCCACAACACCGCTGGAGCCGTCGTACAGGTATGTCCAAATCAGGGCAGACACGGCAGTTGGTATGGCCCATGGGATCAGCGAAGTGGTGCGCACGATGCCAATGCTCCGGATGGCCTTATCCATGATGATGGCCAGCGCCATGCCCAGCACCAGCTCAATGGCTACTGAAATCACAGTAAACACCAGCGTGTTTTTCAGTGCCGTAAAGAAACGGTCATCTGAAAGCAGCTTTTGATAACCGGCAAGGCCGATATAGTTGGAACCTACAATGCAGCTTCGCATCTCCTTCAGGTACGCTTCCGCCTTGCTGGGTGTTTGCAGTTCGGCCTTTGCATAGCTTTGCGCAAGGGCCGAAAGCCGCGCCTGCACATCGTCCACAAAGGCAGCGGTGGCCGTTGCCTCCGCTGCGGTTATGGGAATCGTTCCTTTTACGGACTCATAGGGAGCCATATGGGCGGTGATATCCGCAATCAGTGCAACAATGGCATCCTTCCCCGCATCATCCACCTTTTCCATATCCCTTTTCAGGTAATGGTTCAGGTATCGTCCATCCTCATAGAAAAGCTCCGCGTTCAGGTTGCCACCGGTATACAGCCTGTTGCGCGTCTGATCGTTGGTTTGGTAATCGAACAGCGTATACAGGCCGGAGCTGAAAATGGGATACAGGGAAAACACCGCCACCAGCAAAAGCAGGGGCAGCACAAACAGGAATTCCTTCCATGTCATGCCGCGGCGCATCACGCTTCACCTCCCACATGCGAATTCTCAGAACGGGGCTGTAACCCATAGGCTGCAGCCCCGTTGCGCCGGATGATCTCTACCTTAGCATGGATTGCCAGAAAAGTAGTGACAAATTTCCGGGGATGTAATGAAGGGGTGGAACCCCTTCATTTGAAATCGTCTCGCCCCGCGTTGCCGGGCGGCCCGGGCGCTTGCGAAGCAAGCTTTCCTTACGCTTTTTGCCGACCGCAAGCCTATACCGGCCTAGCGTAGCGACGGACGGCACTGGCTTGCAGGCCAAAAGTGCAAGATCGGAAAAATGACTTGTCATTTTTCCGAAAGCCGATAGGCTTATTGTGCCAGCGCAGCTTCCACGGCGGTCACAGCGGCATCAATCCCCGTCGCTCCGCTTAAGAAGCCATACACGGCCTGCTGCAAGCCGTCGGATACCTTGGCGTATTCGGCGGATACCGGCCTTGCGATGGTGGTTTTCAATGCGTTTTTGAAGCCTTCCATGGAAAGCAGCTCATTGTTCTTGATAACTTCCTCGTTTGCCAGCATGGCATTGTAGCCGGGCAGGTAGGCCTGGGACATCACGATCTGGCCGGCCTCGCTGTTGAGGAACTTCAAAAACTCGAATGCGCCTTCCTGGTTTGCACTGTTCTTGTTGATGGCCAGCAGCCAGCCACCCACGGTGGAGCCGCCGGGCAGGGGCGCGATGGCTACCTGATCGGTGGTGATGGTGCCTTCGGATTTGATCATACCCCACTGATAGGGCCAGTTGCGGGCAAACACGCTTTCACCTTTGATGAAGGAGTTGTGGGTTTCGCCCTCTGTGTAGGTCATGACGTTTTCAGGCGTTGCCTTGGATTCGATCATGGCCTTCATGGCGGTCAAGCCGCCCTTGATATCCGTCCAGTTGGCGGTGAATTCATTGGCGTTGCATACCAGGCCCTCATACAGGGCGGACTGGAACACAAAACCGGTGGCGGTGCCGTTTTGACCCATATACTTTTCCGCCATGGCCTGCAAATCGGCAAAGGTATAATCACCGGCGACAAGCTTTGCCGCATCTTCCTCAGACACGATATCCTTGCGGAAGTAAAGCATGCCCAGGTCAGGGAAGAAGGGCATCACGTACATCTTGCCGCTGTATGTGCCGGAAGCCATGGAACCGGCGTTGTATTCCTCAGGCTTCAAGCCGGCATCGTCCATCAAAAGGTCCAGAGGTGCAATGTAGCCAGCGGCAGCGAACTCACCCGCCCAAACCACGTCCAGGGAAACGATGTCGTACTCGGCGCTGCCAGCCTTCAGGGTTGTAATCAGTTGCTCCCGCATGGCACCGGAGTCGTTGGTCATGTCCACCCATTCCACCTTGTAGGCGCTTTGGGCAGCGTTGAAGGCATCAATCACGGCCTGGGTGGCGGGAGTGCTGTCGCCTTGTGCGGCAAAGCGTATGGCAACAGGTTCTGCCAGTGCGGATACATTCGTTAGCACCAGCACTATCGCCAGCAAAAGAACGGTCCACTTTTTCATGGGGTTTCCTCCTTGTTCATCAGCCGGAAACGGAATTATGCTGTTTTCTCCGCTCCGGCGGTTTTGATACAATTATACCTTCTATTTACATCTGCGTATATCAATTCACTTGTAATTATGTTATTATTCCTATATCGTTTTCCCATTTAAAACAAAATTGCCGGGGTGTTATTGCGCATGTTGCCTTTAGAGATAGCTCACCTGACAAGATTATTCCACCACGCCACCAGGCTGCCTATAGCGATTTACGATGGGAAGCAGTGTGTCTTGTCGCTGCCGGAAATCATAAAAAGCGCAGCAGGGCTTGGGGAGGAGAAAAATCCCCTGGCCATTTTGAATCCCAGCCCGCGGCAGGCAGGGACATCACAATATTTGAACAATGATTATCAGGAACAGTATGTATACTTCGAGCTGGAAGGCGGAGCATCTCTTTTGTGCGGACCGTTCACCCTAAAGCCGCCCACAGACGGTGACATCCAGCGGATCATAAGAGCGCAGAAGCTGCCGCTTGGCAAAAGAGAGCAGCTTACCCTTCACCTCAAATCACTGCCGCTGTTAACAGAGGACAACTACTTTTACACCGGCAAGCTGATGGAAAAACTGTTTTCGGGCGGTGAACAATTGCCCGCCCATTCCCCTGACCTAACGCCGGACATGGGCAAACCGTATTTTCAGCAAACCTACGAAAACAGAATGGCGCAATTCCAACACCCGCCCTTTTTTCTGGAGCAGGAGGAAGTGCGCCTCATCCGCCATGGCGACCGGGAAAATGCCCTGAAGGTTTTGTCTGAAATCAACCGTCTTAAACGGGCCACCTTGGCCCGTGACCCGCTGCGCTCCCTGAAAAATTCGCTGATTTGCAGCTGCACGCTTTTCACCCGGGCCGCCATTGCTGGCGGTGTACCGGCCGACGAGGCGTTTACCCTGTCCGATGCCTTCATCCAGACCATAGAGGATACAATGAACCTGAAATCGCTGGATGCGCTGGAAGAGTCCATGGTTTTGCGGTTTATCGACCAGGTCGCCGCCCGCCAAAGCGCAACACTATCCGGCATCATCCGCAGCGCCATCGCCTATATCGATCATCATTTGTCGGAGAAGCTTACCGTACCCATGATCGCAAAGCACGTGTATGTTCACCCGGACTACCTTTCCAGCCGCTTCAAGCAGGAGGCCTTCGTTTCTATCACCGCCTTCATCCAAAAGCGTCGCATTGAGGAAGCATGCCACTTTCTGCGTTACAGTCAAAGCACCGTATCAGAAATCGCCGCTTTTTACCAGTTTTGCTCCCAGAGCCATTTCATACAGGTTTTCAAAAAACACATGGGCATGACACCGGCGCAGTACAAAAATGCAATGTAGGCGTATAGAAGTTTAAACCGTATCATGGATGGCCGTACTTTCCTCAAAGGCTTCCAATACCTCCTGGGTTCGCAGGCCATTTATTCCGGTAGTGTCATCCTCCTCAAGCCCCTGCAGTACGCGCACCACATGGCGGATGTACGGCATCTGTACGTGTTCCAGGGGTTCAAAGGCAATGCGTTCCTCCATACCGTTCTTTAGAATAACGATAGGCTCCATGTCCATGATGGAAAAGCGAAGACTGCCCTCACTGCCGAAGATTTCGGCCTCATCCCTGCTTTGCACCGCGTGAAAGCTGAGCTGCAGCGCGCCCTGCACGCCGCTTTTGAAGCGAAGATATCCGCTGGTCACATCGTTTACATCATAAGCCTTGCTCATGTTGGCAGAAAGGCCCGCGGCCTGCGATACCTCGCCCAGCACAAACCGCAGCGTATCCACCATGTGGGAGCCGATGTCATACAAAAGCCCGCCTCCAGCCTCTTTTTTCGATAGCAGCCAAGCCCGCTCCTTACTTAAAGCAGGCACAGGGCAGGAAAAGGTATACTGGAATGAGCGAATCTGCCCAATCCCGCCCCCTTCCACAATGTCCTTTAAACGCCGGAACTTTTCCTGCCCCCTTCGGTAATAAGCCACAAACAGCTTGACCCCATGGGCTTTGCAGGCCTCCATCATCTCACGGCATTCCCGCACGGTTGGGGCCATGGGCTTTTCCACATACACATGCTTGCCGTGCCTGGCGGCTTCCAGCGTGTAGAAATGGTGCATGTGCGGCGGCGTGGCAATATATACCGCATCGATTTGAGGGTCGGTTAAAATGTCCAGATAGTTAGTGGTATATTTTTCCACTTCATGCCGCCTTGCGTAATCCGCAAGCTTTAAAGGATCACGCCGCATCACCGATACCAGCCTTGACCCTTCGATTTTTTGAAAGGCAGGGCCGCTTTTCTTTTCCGTCACTTCACCGCAGCCGATGATACCAAAGCCGATGGTTTTCATGTCGTTTCCTCCTTAAGCGTCTGCATCTTCCGTATGCAGTTCCCAATGATGATCGTGATGATAGATCATCTGCTTTGTCATGCCGCCGGCCACCACAAAGTTTTGCCCGGTAATGAAGGATGCTTGCTTGCTGCACAAATAAAGGCACATGGAGGCGATGTCTTGGGGCCTGCCCACCCGGCCGCAGGGATGCTGAAGGATATCCCCCTTGGAATAGGCGGACAGTTTGCCTCCTTCGTGATACTCCCCCGTATCGATCCAGCCGGGACTGACAGCGTTCACCCTTACCTTGCCCGCAAGGCTCACGGCCAAAGCATGATTAAGCGCGCTGATTCCGCCCTTGGCTGCAGTATAGCTTTCCGTATCCGGCTGGGACATGAATGCCCTGGTGGAAGCAATGTTCACCACCGATGCGCCTTTACGCATATTAGGCAAAAGCAAACTGCACAGCATGTATGCTGCGGTCACGCCCAGAGACAGCACATAGCTGAAATCCTCGTACGTACACCCGGAAAGGATGCCACGCCTTGTGACACATGCGTTGTTGATCAGCGCGTCCACCGAACCAAATCGTTCTATCACTGCCTTGGCAAAACCAAAAAGCGCATCCTTTTGCGCCATGTCGCCGCAGTAAAACAGGCTTTCTGTTCCATTCGCCAAAAGATCACCGGCAAAAGCTTCGCCACGCACCTTATCCACATCCGAAAAAGCCACTGCGCAGCCTTGTTTTGCAAATTCCTCCACGATGCAACGGCCGATACCGTTTGCCCCCCCGGTGACGACGCATACCTTTTTCATGTTCCTTCCACCTGCGTACCTTTCAGTTCTATCAAACCATTTCATTCAGGAGCAATCAATCCATATTTCCATTTGGCAAGAAGGATGCACCGCACGCTCTCATCGATCCGTTCCTCTGTCAGACGTCCGCTGTCCACCGCCTTGCGGATGCCCCTGGCGGCATCTGACAGGCTCACAGGCATTAGAAGTACATCGGCGCCTGCTTCAAGCGCCAGGACGGCTGTCTCCCCGGAGGAATGCAAATCGGCTACAGCTTTCATTTGCAGCGAATCGGTGATCACAAGCCCTTCAAACTTAAGCTTGTCCCGTAAAAGCCCGGTGATAAAGGTCTTCGACAGCGACGCCGGGGAATCTTTATCGATTTCCACAGCCGTCAAATGGGACACCATCACAAATTCCGCCCCGGCTGCAATCCCTGCTTGAAAGGGCAGGAATTCCGCCTGCTCCATCTCGCTCAGCGTTCTTGTGGTGACGGATGCGCCTTCATGGGAATCGGCCGTGGTACTGCCATGGCCTGGAAAATGCTTCAATGTGGATATCACGCCATTTTCCTGAAGGCCTTTTACCACCTGGCTGACCATGGCGGATACTACGGCCGGGTCCGTGCCAAAGGACCTGGAACCAATCTCCGTGTTGGCGGGGTCAATGATCACATCCGCCACCGGGGCAAAATCCAGATTGAAGCCAAGGCGGGAAATATCTCTGGCGATGGTGGTACCCAGCGCATACGCCTCATGGGCATCACCCCTTGTGCCAATCTCTTCCATGGGTTCAAAGCTTGTTGTATTCAGCTTCCGGGCCACGCGGGATATGGTTCCGCCCTCCTCATCCACCGCGATGAACAGGCCGATACCCAGCTTTTGGGCAGCATATGCCTGGGAGTTTGAGATCATTTCTGTGACCTGTTTTTCCGTCACAATGTTATCCGCAAAGTATACAATGCCCCCCACCGGGTACTTTTTCAGCCCATTCCGGGTCGCTGCGGTAGCCCTCGTAGCCGTCTTCACACCCGCCACGGCCTCCGGCTCCACAATAAAGAGCTGATATATCTTTTCATCCAGTGTCATGCTTTTAAGCAGCTCATCGATGCGGCTATCTTCATTTTCTTCTGCTGCTGCCGCGGCAAAACAGACCAAGTTCAGCAGCAATAAGGAACATATCAGGCAGGCTGCCGCTTTTTTCATAAAATAAACACTTCCTTAAACGGTTTGCCTATTCATGCTTGTACCCATTGTACGTGCTTGGGTAAACATTTTCAACAGGGAGGCATTGTTTTGATGTTTGCAAATATTACGGAATAGAAACCTTCCCTTAGGTATCTCAAGACAGCTTGTCCGGTTACCCAATATCTGCTATACTCAGAACGATTCACCATCGCACTTCATTCCTTTTCAACCGACCCTGCAGGGAGGTAAATTATGTACATTGCATATGAACAACGGTATTCCGCCATGCAATACCGCCGCTGCGGAAAAAGCGGCATTCAGCTTCCCTTTTTGTCCCTGGGCCTGTGGCATAATTTCGGCGGGGGCGTCTCATTCGAAAACGCCCGGGAAATGGTGCTGGGCAGCTTCGATCTGGGCATTACCCACTTTGACCTGGCCAACAACTATGGCCCACCGCCCGGCTCCGCGGAGGAAACCTTCGGCCGCATCCTGAAAAAAGACCTGGCCCCTTACCGGGATGAGCTCATCATCTCTTCCAAGGCCGGTTACTATATGTGGCCTGGGCCCTACGGCGATAGGGGCAGCAAAAAGTATATCGTCTCCTCCTGTGACCAAAGCCTCAAGCGTATGGGGCTTGATTATGTGGATATTTTCTACCACCACCGCCCGGATAGCGATACGCCCCTGGAGGAAACCATGGACGCGCTGGCAACGCTTATCCGCCAGGGCAAGGCGCTATACGCAGGCATTTCCAACTATAACGCACAGGATACTTTAAAAGCCAGCATCATTCTAAAAGGCATGGGCATCCATTGCCTCATTCACCAGCCCAAGTATTCCATGTTCCACCGTATCCCTGAGACGGAAGGGCTCTTTGATGCTCTGCAAAAGGAGGGCATCGGCTGCATCGCCTTTTCCCCGTTGGCCCAGGGGCTTTTGACAGACAGGTATTTTTCCGGTATCCCCGCCGATTCCAGGGTAATGACCTCGGGCATATTCTTGAAGCCGGAGGCCATTACGGAAGAAAGGGTAGACAAAGCCAGGCAGCTGGATGCAATCGCAAAGCGCAGGGGGCAAAAGCTGTCCCAAATGGCGCTTTCATGGGCGCTGCGAAATCCTGTGATGACGTCGCTCATCATCGGGGCCAGCCGCTTAAGCCAGATACAGGAAAACCTGAAAGCCATGGATAACGCCGCCTTCACGTTAGAGGAGCTTCAGGAAATCGACGCGATCCTGGCAAAATAATATTCAGGCTGAAGCGCTCCTTTTCCGTTTTCACAAAGGTAGATCCCATATTAAACACCTAAGGAGGCTTCATGGAGATTCCCACGCATCACCAGAGCGCGAACAGCGGCTGGAAAAAAAGCTTCTTCACCATCTTTACGGGTCAGGCTCTTTCCCTGATCGGCAGCAGCGCGGTGCAGTTTTCGCTGATCTGGTGGCTTTCCAGCGAAACGGAATCAGCCATGATGTTGGCTTTGGCAGGGCTGTTGGCCTTTTTACCCCAGCTGGTATTAGGGCCTTTTGCGGGCGTATGGGTGGACCGGTTAAAACGCAAAACGGTCATCATCTGCGCCGACCTGTTTACCGGCCTCGTGGCAGCCGGCTTCGCTATAACATTTTTCTTCCACACGCCGCCTTACTGGTCAGCCTGTGTAGTGTTGGGCGTCAGGGCCATCGGAGGCGTATTCCATACCCCGGCCATCCAGGCGGCCGTACCTATGCTGGTCCCCAGGGAAGAACTAACGCGGGCCAACGGCTGGAGCCAGTTTCTGCAGTCGGGGGCATTCATGCTGGGTCCTGTATTGGGAGCTGTCATGTACGCCTCCCTGCCACTGCCCGTGATCCTGCTTTCCGACTTATTGGGTGCCATTATTGCAGTACTTACGGTCGCCCCCGTAAAAATCCCCGAGCTTGCGCATGCGCATGCGGAAAAGCCGCACTTCTTCAGGGAGATAAAAGAAGGCGTTGTTATTTTCCTCGGCGATAAAAAGCTGACCATCGTCACCGCAGCCATGACGCTGAGCATGATCTTTTTCATGCCTCTGGGCACGCTGCATCCGCTGATGGTGAGTAACTATTTTCGTGGCACCGCCTGGCACGCCAGCATAGCAAATATCATGTATGCTGCCGGCATGATGGGCGGCGCGGTGGTGGCCGGCAGCCTGGGCCGGTTCAAAAACAGGCTTTTCCAGGTGCAGGCAGGCATATTTCTGCTTGGTATCCTATCGCTTTTGTGCGGCATCCTGCCGCAAACCATGTTCGGATTCTGGCTTTTTGCACTTCTGTGTCTGCTCTTGGGAGCCACCGGCAACCTGTACAATATTCCGTTCATGTCCTATCTTCAGGAAACCATTCCCAGGGAAGCTCAGGGCCGCGCCTTTTCGCTGATGGGAAGCCTTATGTCCTTTACCCTCCCCCTCGGGCTTGCGGCAGCCGGACCCGTTTCTGAAACTTATGGCGTTACGGTTTGGTTTCTGGTGGCAGGGATTGCCGTCATGACGATTACAGCATTAAGCACCGGGATCGTCTTTGTAAAGAAATAGATGAGATAAAATAGGCGGGCACAGCTTATACAAGCTGCGCCCGCCTTTGTTATGTTAAAAAGCATCATTCCTCCTATTTCAGGAACAACCTTCGCAAACGGCGGTGCATCAAAAGCATTATAATCATCCCGTTAAATAATCAAATCAAAGAATTTTCAAAATATCCACACAATCGGCTGATTTAAAAATATGTTGATACTGGAAGGTAGTTTCTGCCTTGCCAATACAGATTACGATCATACGGATGAGGTGAATAGAATGAGCGAATATTGGGGCAAACAGCGTGGCTGTGAAAAATCCTATGGCGGCTATGGCATGAAATACGAGCAAGAAAAGTCCTATGGCGGTTATGGCATGAAATGCGAGCATGAAAAAAAAGAATGCGAGCATGAAAAAAAGGAATGCAGACCCCCCAGGATATGTGAAGTCGAGAAATGTGAATTCTGCGGCTTTGTATGGCGCAAGTGCCACCACTGCGGCAAGTGCGTTTGCTGCAAGGTCTTCCGCTGTGATGATGAATTCATCTTCGTATGCAGCGAATGCGGAGAAGTTTTCAAAGTCGTATGCGAAGAAGAGTGCTGCAGGAAATAACGCCACACTGCCCGTTCTCCCTTATGCAATGTAACCCCCGGCATAGCCGGGGGTTACACTTCTTCAATCAATCATTCAATATTACATATTCAGGCAGGCCGCAGCCTCTTCCCCTGTGAGCGCTTCTTTTTGCAGCAGCTTTTCCCACATGGTATTCCAGGCTTCCCTATGGCTTGTCAAAACATCCGTTGCCAGATGGTAGGCCTGCTCCAAAAGATTCAGCGCGCCGGACTGCTTTTGATCCTTGCCGGCCAGCAGCAGCTCAAAGGGTTTGCCGGCGTCAGGGCCCATGCCCCATTCCGAGGCCATGCGTCCTGCGATGTCGGCCGCCTTTTGAAGATCATTGGCCGCGCCGGTGGTGACATCGTTCTGCCCAAAGGCTATCTCCTCCGCCGCCCGGCCGGCAAGAGCTACTGCCATGTGGCTTAATAATTCCTGCCTGGTATGGAACATCTTTTCCGGGGAGATGGACATGCTGTACCCTGCAGCACCCTTGGTGGAGGGAATGATGGATACGCGGCTTAATTTGCTCTCTGGCAAAAGCACCAGGGTGGCCAGCGCATGTCCCGCCTCGTGAACGGCAGTAATCTTGCGCTCCTTCTCTATTGTCTCCCTGTTGTTCTTTTCCTCACCCACCAAAGCGGCGTTGAAGGCGTAGTCGATGTCTTCCTTGCAGATGGCTTCTGCCTCACGGCGGGCGGCATGGATGGCGGCCTCGTTGAGTACGCTTTCCAGCCTGGCCCCGGAGAACATGGCAGTCTGCGCCGCTATGTCCTGGAAAGACACATCCTCCGCCATAGGCTTGTCTTTGGCATGTACTTTCAAAATTTGTAGCCGCTCGCTGAGGCCGGGCAGCGGCACCTCGATCTGCCGGTCAAAGCGGCCGGCCCGCAAAAGCGCCTCATCCAGTGTATCCAGACGGTTGGTGGCCGCCAATACCACAATGCCTTCCTTTTCAGAAAAGCCGGACATCTCGGTCAACAGTGCGTTCAGCGTCTGCTCCCGCTCGTCGTTGCCATTGTCGCGCTTCTTGCCGATGGCGTCGATCTCATCAATAAAGATCACGCCGCGTCCCGCCTTGCGTGCCTTTTGGAACAGGGTGCGGATACGGCTGGCGCCCACGCCGACATAGACCTGCACAAAGTCGGCACCGCTGACAGCGAAGAAAGGAACACCCGCTTCCCCAGCCAGCGCCCTTGCCATCAGTGTCTTGCCGGTGCCCGGAGGTCCGTACAGAAGCACACCGCGCGGGATTCTGGCCCCATACTTGGCAAAATACTCCGGTGTCTTGATGAAGTCCACCAGATCGCGCATACTGCGCAGCGCTTCGTCGTTGGCCGCTACATTTTTGAATGTAACGGAGGGGATTTCCCGGCTTTCCTCAATGGCGGCGTATTTGGCCAGGCCCGTAGCCCCTTTGGTTCGGGAACGCATGAGGATCACCAGAACAAGCACCAGCATTCCGGCGCCAAGCACCGTTCCAAGCTGGCCGGCGGATTGTTCCTCCACTGATACACCGGATTTCAGCAGCGTGCTTTTCAGCGTGTCATCCCGCGGATTGGGTGTCTGCGCCTTGGAGCCGTCTGAAAGTACCACCGTCATGTCGGCTGAATCGCTTAAGATGACGGTGCGCACTTTGCCTTGCTCCACCTGTTCCAAAAAGGCGGGATAGGTAATGTCTGTTGGGCGTTTGAACTGCTCTGAAGCAAAAAGCCCCAGCGCGGTCGCGATAATCGCCGCAAACAAAAACATCGAAATTTTGTTCCGTTTTTTCACATTTCCCACCTCTTTCTGT
>JAEZLW010000007.1 GCA_023415145.1 Bacillota bacterium
GTACACCCCCATGACCCCGCCGGGCAACAGCGCCAGTGTGTCCAGCGTGGGGAAACGGAAGCGCGGATATTTGGAGGTCTTTTCACTGATGATCTTGCCGTCGCGGATGACAATGCCCACCATCAGCGTGCCCTTGCTGGCAACACGGTAGGTATAATAATCCGTGTTCATGGCAAACACCAGCTTGTTTTCCGCGGCAATGCGGGCGGGCTGCACGTGTTTTGCCTTGCCCCATTTTTCCTTGTCAAAGGGGACTGCGGAAAACACCTCTCCCTGCGATACATCGCTGTAAATATGGGCCTCATACCATACCAAAACCTTGTTGGGGTCCTTGACCCTTACAATCTGCACATGCAGCGTCGGGGAAGCGTAGATCCATACACCCTCCTCATCGTTTTCATAAACAAACTCACCCTCCTGCAAAAAGCCCTTTTCATTGGTGGGGGGCAGGGTAGGCAGGTTGGTGGGCCGTATGGTAGGCTGCGGCGTAGCGGTGGGTTTAGGCGTTTTGGTAGGCTTTGGTGTTCTGGTAGGCTTGGGCGTTGCGGCAGCTTTGACCCTGATGGTGGACGTAACAGAGGCATTGGATAGGGCCAGCGCCCCGATGGGCAGCAGCATGAGCAAGGCCAGCAACAGTACGGGAAGATACTTTTTGCATTGCATAAGCGAAACGAAACCTCCGATTTTATGGAATCATATCAATGTTTTCAAAAAAATCATGTTTCTCCATGTCCGGCCCTACCAGGGATCGGTACAGCCCAAAGCGGCTGCAGGAGAACTCCCCTTCGTCCGTGACCTCAAAATCCTTGCCGATAACCGCGGTGCCCGCGTTCTGCTGGGTTATGTGAAATGCATAAGCATCCTGGGCCGCTTCCAGCGGCGTTCTCCCTGAAAGGGCCGGGGCGGGTATCCGCCAGTTCATTTCGATGGTATTATCAGGGTACAGGTGCAGGTACAGCTTGGATACATCCCAGGTACCGTACAGCTTGGCAGAAGCAGGGTCTGCAGTGGGATCAGCACCATGCTCCACGCACCAGATGGCTGTGTCTGCGCATACCCGGTGGGCACCGTGACCATATTCACCGTTCATATCATGGGTCAACACCACGGCAGGTTTCAGCCTGCGGATGACACTCATTACATAGGCCCGTACCTTGTCCCTGCCGCCCCATTTTAAGTAACCGTCCTTCAAATTGGCACTGAAAGCGTCCCGGAAAGGGCCAAGCAGAGGATAGTATCTAACGCCCATGGACCACAGACCGTTGAGCAGCTCGCTGCTTCTGGTGGTATTGGAAGGCGTCAGGTACAAGGCCACCACGCGCCTTTGAAGTGCCACCGCGTAATGGGGGATTGTGCCGCCCATGAACAAAAGTTCATCGTCGGGGTGGGCCACCATGACCAGCAGGTCGGCCTTCTCCTGCGTCGGTTCCCATTGTTGCACCCATTCGGGTGCTTCTCCCGGCCCGAACAGGAACAGTTCATTGATTCTCAGAGAGGTTTTCTTTCCATCCGTCACGGCAATGCGCAGGCTTTTTGCGGGCTCCGGAAGCGCAATATACGCATGCAGGAATCTTGTATCACCCATGAAAAGCGTGACCCAATTATCTCCATCCAGCGTCTGCACCTCCCAGGCGGCGGGCATCTTCCCGAAACAGATATACAGGGAGGAGCAGGGCTTATTGGCAGGCAGCATGGCCTGCACATAGGGGTTTTTACGGGAGGCCGTTTCCCAGGGGGTGGTGTACTTCCGGTCGGAGATGGATTTGAGGCCATGTTTGGGGGAACGGGGGGAAATTTCGGCCAATGCGGTGATATCCTCCGCCTCAGCCGGTTCAGCAAATGAAAGCGCCGGAATCAAACCCGAAAGCAGAACCGCGCACAGGAAAAAGCAAACAAGCCTTTTTGTCATGTTCTTTCCCTAAGGCCTTTCCTGGCTGGAGAGTGTCAATGGCGATTCCATCGTGCCTTCACCGGATATGATTTCTGCCACGGCAAGATTCAGCCTTAAGGCAGGCCGCCAGCCTACATCCTCCACCACCACCCGGATATATCCCACGTTTCCCTTTACCTTGGTGCACCTTGCTCCGGAAATAAGGGTGGTGGACTGGGTACGGGTCCAGTAAGGGCTGAATTTGGTGGAATACTTGAACAAGCCGTTGGCCAGGGCATACGGTGTGCCCTTGCCCATGCGCGATTTGTTGTCACGGAAACCATACTCCTTGTTGGAAAGGTCCTCCCCGGCGGGAAGGAAGACGGTGCCCAGCTCCTCGCTATCAAGGAGCAGCGTCTGTTCATCATGAGAGAAAGCTTGCGGCAAAAAGGTTTCATTCAAAAAATCATGCATGTCCGTCTTGTTCCACACACCGCCGAAGTCTACATAATCTTCATATACCGGGTGGATACGGCGGGCTCCCAGCACATATTCGCTGAGCAGCAGCGCTTCCTTGTCATCGGCATGAAGCACCCGCCAGAGGATTGGCGCATCCTCCCCGTTTTCTGCCTGGGGCCAAACGCCCAAAGAGATGTACTGATAGCCTGCCTTGGCATCGTACCCGCGCAGCCCTTGCGCCGCGGCCAAGCCGGGCATCAGAACAGCCATCAGGCACAACATAAGCACCCGGCGCAATAGCGATCTCATGAAAGATCCTCCTCACACATTGCATGACTCAAACGCATTTATGATATCCATAAAAGAAAACCCTGTAAAGGGCTTTCAGGGAAAAATGGCAATTTGTTACGATCAGGGAGCGAGGCCCTTGCGCAGCGCGTTTTCCATGGCTTTTAAAAGCACCTTGCTGCTGTAGGTAGCGCCGGTAACCGCATCCACTTGAAGTGAGTTCCGTTGAACCGCCTTTTCCACCACCGCTTCACCTGCGCTGCCCTGTCCGTGTTGATGTTTCAGAGTTCTGGCGGAGGCGAGTGCGTGATCCTTGACCGTTACCTCCACCTGCGCCGTCACCGGAAATGCGCTGTATTCCCCCACATACACACCATCCTGGACTCGCTCAAGCGGGACATCTTCGATGACCGAAGACGCAAGAACGCTGAGATTCCTTTGGATGCTTTGAAAAGCGATTATTCCGCCAAAAACACAAACGACTATCACCGCAGCCAAAATCAAAAGTATGATTCTCATCTTTCGTTTCATCGGGCGCCTCCGCTGCTCCTGCTATTCTATCTTGGAAAAGGATTGAACAAGGCCCTCAATCATGTTATCCCGCCGGGAATTGGACCAATTGACAATGCCAGAGGCGTAGATGGATGATCCTTTTTGCTCACAAACACGCTTCAACTGACGCAGGGAACGGTTCCCGCCAAACAACGGATTGGCAAAATGCTGGGTGATGAAGCATCCTGCTTTCTTTCCTGAAAGCCTGGGAAGCTGCATGACATAGGCCGCCATTACCTTTGAAAGGGAAAAGCCCCACACCGGCGCGCCCAGTATCACCGCATCGTATGGCGCTGCGTCCGGCGGGTTGGCCAGTTGTACGGGCAGGGGAATCTGCCCCCGGCTTTCAGTTGTTTCCCCCTGTGCGCTGATTCGCTCAATACGGCAGGTATGGCCTTGTTCTGTCAGCCTGGATTTGATTTTTTCGGCTACAAAAAGCGTGTGACCAGTCTCCGAGTGAACGAGGATGCCGATGTACATGGGTACGCTCCTTTCTTTGTCAGGTCGTGAAGAATGGGTACGTCAAACATTTTGACTGTTCAAGCTCTTGTTTCGGTACACAAGATCGCCCCTTTGCGTAAAGCCAACGGATTCCCAGAACCGGTTTCCGTCTTCGTTGGTCTCAAACACCACCAGGGCGGCCTTCAAAATGCCTTCCGCCTTCAGTACGGCAAGGGCTGCCTGCACCAGGTCTCGGCCAATGCCCCGCCTGCGGAAATCCGGGTGCACAGCCGCATGGTAAATGTACCCTCTTCGTCCGTCATGGCCGCACAGAATAGCCCCGGCCAAACGGTTACCTTCCTCCGCCACAAAGCAGGAGGAAGGATTGCGGCCCAAGAACCTCTTTATTCCTTCCGCAGAATCATCCAGGCTGCGAAGGCCCATCCCGGGTGTTCCCGTCCACAAGGCGTACACCAAATCATAATCCGCCATGGTCAAGACGCGTATCCGCATACAATGCCTCCCGGATGTAATCCACAGCTTGATTTAGCGTATCAAAGGCGGGGTAATCAGTAACAGGCTCTTTTACATGGACCAGCAGCGGGGTGATGTTCGCGTTTTTCGCCCCTTCGCCGTCGGCCACCGGGTTGTCACCGATCATAAAGCATATGTCCGGATATCCCGCTTTTGCAAGCGCACACTCAAATATCTCTTTCCTGGGCTTGTCAAAGCCGATTTCTCCGGAAACGATACTCTCCGAAAAGAAATGCGCCAAATGAAGGCTATGAAGAATGCCCCGCAAATCGGGGTGGTTGTTGGAAACGATGTATTGCGAAAATCCCATCTCTTTGCAACGCCGCAGCACAGGCAATGTATCCCCGTATAGCGCATAATTGCCAGGTTGCAGAAGAATGCCCCGTATGTTTCGGGCGGCCCGGCCGGCAATAGCCTCCGGCACGCCCAATGTTATACAAACCCTTTCAAAGTGGCTGTACATGGTTTCCCACCAGGCGTCACCCGTCATACGGGAATGATCCTGGTCAGGCGTAAGCCAGGGAAAGCCTGAGCGAAGGTGCGGGCGCACATCCGCAAGCGTGATGGAGCAGCCGGGCCATGCATCTTTTATGGCGTGCAGCAGCGATGCGCTCCACAGGTGCGGGCTATGTACCAGCGTCCCGTCAAAATCCCAGAACAATGCCTTGTTCATGGCTCACTCCTTACTTTCTAGAAACCACCTTGTACAGAAAGATCACATGATCGGCAGTGGCATATCCGTTCTGCTCATAGAAGGCGTTGGCCGGCATATTTTTATCGGTGAGCAGTGTGACACCTGCCAGGCCGTTTTTGACGCAATGTTCTTCCGCCGCATGCAAAAGCTGCTTTCCATGGCCTTTGCCCTGAAAATCAGGATGGACGAAAAGCTCATCCACGTAAAGCTCGTCCTGGGTCCACCAGGTTTTGCGGCGGCCAAACAGCGCGCCGGCCAATTGGTCGTGATCCAGGGCCACCCAGCCCACAAAATGCGGGGACGCGGCAAATTCCAAAAGGTAGCGGGAACCCGTATCCTCGGTCCAATGGTTGCGCCAGGGCTCGCCGTTATAAGCCGCCATCAGCATTTGCACGCAGCCTGATAGGTCATTGTTCTCATATGGCCGGATCATTTGGCTTCCTCCTTGATTTGAATCAAAGGGGTGAGAGGTTTTTCAAAACAGATGCTTTCCGGCATCCCAATATACGGCTCAAAATTTTCCATACGGCGGTAGCCGATGCCTTCGTACAGCGATATGGCCTCGGGTTGATTCATGCCTGTTTCCAGCACCGCCCTTACACAACCTTCTTCTGCCGCCCAATATTCCAGCTCCGTCATTATGCGCTTGGAGATACCCCGGCCCCGGAAACATGGCTTGATGAACACCCTTTTTATCTCCACGCCGTTTTCTTCAAAGGGCTTGAATGCGCCGCATCCGGCAGGCTCGCCATCCACCAAAGCCAAAACAACGGCGGTGATTTTCACAAGGGTGTTGAAAGATGCATAGGAAGCATTGCCGTCCTCGTACCGGCCGGAAAGGTCATGATCCAGCATGGATACAAGATCAAGAAAGCGTGGATCATCCTTATTCGTTCGTTCCATCCGTATCATTTGTACAAACTCCTTTGACTTTCCCTGTCACTCTTCTGTTGGCGTCCAGTCCGCCCAGGCAGCCCCCGGCATGTCGCTGGGCATACGCCAATCGCCCCTGGGCGAAAGGCTTACGCTGCCCACCTTTGGCCCGTCGGGCATGCAGCTTCGCTTGAACTGCTGGGAAAAAAACCTTCGCAAAAACAGCTTCAATGCCTTTTGTACGACGGCCTTCTCATACACACCATCAAAGGCCTGCAATGCAAAAGCGTAAAGCCGTTCCGGTGAGCTGCCTGAATCCATCATGTGATACAGGAAAAAATCATGCAGCGCGTAATCTCCCAGAATCTCCTCGGTTCGCTGCGCCAGCTCCCCCTTGTCCACAGGCAAAAGCTCCGGAGAGATGGGGGTATCGATGATGTCCTCGCACACCTTTTGTACCTGGCCGCCAAACACGCTTTCCCCCAGGTACTTCACCAAGGTGCGCACCAGCGTCTTGGGGATGGAGCAGTTGACGTTGTACATGCTCATGTGATCGCCGTTGTAGGTGGAAAAGCCCAGCGCGGCCTCGCTCAAGTCGCCGGTGCCCAGGACCAGCGCGCCGATGCGGTTGGCATAATCCATTAAAATCTGGGTGCGTTCCCTGGCCTGGCTGTTTTCATAGGCCACATCATGAACGCTTTCGTCCTGCCCGATGTCTGAAAAATGCTGGCGAACGGCAGGGGTGATGTCCACTTCCCGAATCGTGCAGCCCAAGGCCTCCATCAGCAGCATGGCGTTTTTGCGGGTTCGCTTTCCAGTGCCAAAGCCTGGCATGGTGATGGCGTGCAAATTCTCCGGCGGCAGGCCCATTTCGCGGAAGGCTCTTGCGGCCACCAGCAGTGCCAGCGCGCTGTCCAGCCCTCCGGAAATGCCCACCACCAGCTTGCGAAGGCTGGCCGCATTCAGGCGCGTAAAAAGGGCGATGGTCTGGATGGATGTGATCTCATCGCACCGGTGAAGCCGTTGGCTTTCCTCAGGAACGAATGGCAGCGGCGGAATGGGACGCCGAAAAGGCAACGCAAAGGTGGGCGATCCATCCATGGGAACGGTGCGCATGACAGCGCAGTCACTGTCAAAAAAGCTGCCGGTTCGCTGCCTCTGGTAGCGCAGCCGCTGAACATCCACATCCGAAACGGCGAAGGAGCCCTCCGGTTTAAAGCGGGGCGATTCCTGCAATGTACGCCCATTTTCATACACGCCGCAGAACCCGGAGAATACAAGGTCGGTGGTGGATTCACCGTATCCCGCCCCCGCGTACGCATATCCACAGAAGCACCTGGCGCTTTGCTGGCGCAATAGCTCCCTGCGGTAATCGTGCTTGGCGGCCAGCTCATTGCTGGCACTTGGGTTGAATATGATTTCCGCGCCGGCTGGGGCATAGGAGCTGGAAGGGGGATTGGGACCCCACAAATCTTCGCATATCTCAATGGCGAAGCGGAAATCCTCCGTTTCAAACAGCAGGTTCAAGCCAAACGGAATGATTTCACCGTTTAGCGTGATGGTTTCCGGCGTAAACCTTCCGCTTTTGAACCAGCGGGTCTCATAAAACTCTCCGCCGTTGGGCAGGTAGCGCTTGGCTGCCACGCCCTTTACCTTTCCATTTTGCAAAACGGCGGCGCAGTTGTACAGCCGCCCCTGATTGGCAAGAGGCAGCCCCACGATCACCGCCATGGACCCGGTTTTTTCAGCCACTTCGAATAAGGCAGCCACAGCCTCCCGCTGCAGCGTTTCATTCAGCAGCAAGTCGCCGCAGGTATAGCCGGTCAAACACAATTCGGGAAACACCGCCGCCTGAACTTGCTCCTTGCAAAGCCTGGGCAGCCAGGCAATGATCTCCGCACCATTTTTTTGACAATCACCCAGATGCACCTTTGGGGATACGGCAGCAATGCGCGCCATGTGCAAGCTCTTCATCAATTCCACACCTTGCCTTCCAGGGACATGCTACCATAAACCGGGAACGGTTACAAGGGGAGAGGTATCGGATAAGGCCGCTGGGGATTGTCGTTTTAAAAAAGGGTGGCATCATATACCATATCAGCCCATCCATACATTTGGTAGAAGAACTGGCAATGAACATGTATTATAGAAAAGAATAGAGAAATATGTAGAATTTTGTTTGCAACGAATGGTTGGTTATAGTATAATCAATGATAGAAGCAAGGTCATCCTTCTCCTTGACTATTGTCTGCGGGAAAGGGATGTTACAAATGAAGAAGAATATTTTTGTTTTCCTTAGCCTTTTTTTATTTCTGGTATCAGTTCCCATATCCTCGCTTGCATTTGTTAATACGCAGGCTGTTTCAGTGCGCGTGCTTATCAGCGCAACAGAAAATGATTACCCTCCCTTTTCCGTTACCAAAGGTGGCGAGGCGGATGGCTTCTCCGTAGAGTTGCTCCGTGCAGTAGCACGGGAGGCCGGCCTGTCCGTAAGCTTTTATGTGAATGAGTGGTCTGTTATAAAGAACAGGCTGGAAAACGGCGAGCTTGATGTGCTGCCATTGGTAAGCTATTCGGAAGAACGAGATCAATACTTTGATTTTACAGTCCCTTACATTGTAATGAATGGCAATATATTTGTGCATGAGGGCAACAACGACATCACCTCAGAGGATGACCTGTCCGGCAAAAGCATTGCGGTGATGCGCAATGATACAGCTCATGAATATGCGATGCGTATGCATTTAACTGACCGGATGATACTGACATCCACTTTTCAGGAGGCCTTTACACTGCTGGCAAACGGACAGTGCGACGCTGTGCTTGCCCAAAGCCTAGTGGGTGCCAAGATCATCGACGATATGGGCTTGACAAACATAAAGGTCGTACACCGGATGAATGATGACGGTGTATCCAGGATAAAGGTCCATCTCACAGGATTTGAACAGAAGTTTTGCTTTGCCGTCAGGGATGGAGATAAGGAACTGCTGGCCAGGCTGAATGAGGGATTGACAGTCGTATCTGCCAACGGTACGTACAACCAGCTGTATGAAAAGTGGTTCCCCTTTCTAATCAATCATCAGCCGACAATAAACGACATCCTTGCCTATCTTGCTTCTATTCTGGCTCCGCTGCTTCTGTTTTTGTTTGTTGCTTTTTTTATCATGGTCAAACGGGAGGTCAAACGCAAGACAAGGGAACTGAAAGCTGCAAACGAAGCCAAGAGCCGTTTCCTTGCCAACATGAGCCACGAGCTGCGTACGCCCCTGAATGCTATCCTGGGGTATTCCGCGCTGCTTCAAAAGGAGGAACTACTCTCTAAGGAGTCTGTAAAAAGCCTTCAGATCATCAACAAGAGTGGCTCTCATCTGCTTTCATTGATCAACGACATATTGGAGATTGCAAAGATTGAGTCACAAAAGGTTTCCCTGAACGCAGCCCCCTTTGATTTTCACCAATTCATTTGGGATATTGAAGCC
>JAEZLW010000027.1 GCA_023415145.1 Bacillota bacterium
GCGATGGTGTCGCCTTCCGGATAGTTATGGGGCACGCCATACATCGATGCAGCGAAAGTGCGGGTTCCGACGGTAACCCACAAGGAACGCCGGTGCCAATGGGTCGAGCTGGTGATTTGAGACGAGGAGCTCACACCATAGATTTTGCACATCCTCCGGGTATCGGCGGCGGTAAGCGGCTCCACGTCGGCATGGCTGCCGCCAGCCCAGCGGTGGACCCAGAAGGTGATGCCGCTCTTGACATCTGTAACCTTTACATTCATGCCCCTTGCAAAGAGGGTGTTGATGCCGCCGGTAAACCAGTCAATCTTCTCTACGGGATAAATGGTATTGGTCAATTCTTCGTCGGTAGAACCAGGCGGCACGGTACCAAACAACGCGTGCTGGGTGGTGGAGCCGGCGATACCATCCACGGTCAGGCCTTTGGATCTCTGGAAAGCCTTTACCGCCTCCACCGTATCGGTGCCGTAGGTGCCGCTGATGGTGCCGTTATAGAAACCCTTTTCCTTAAGCTTGGTCTGAAGGGCTTTTACTGCCGCGCCCGTGGAGCCCTTACGCAGTGTTTCATACGTGGCTTCCTGCTGGCCGCCGGGGTTTTGAGCATCTTCATAAGCCTTCTTTTCGGTCTTGGTATAGATGCGCAGCATGTCGCCGCGGATGTAGCCGGTGGTGCCGGACTTGAGCTTTACGCTATACCAGGTATAACCGCCGCTTTGGTTTTTGCTGCCTGTGAGGGTAACGATGGTACCCTTTTGATAGATTTTCGTCACTTGCTTGCCGCTGGAGGAGCCGGTGGCCCGCACCAGGACATCGGCGGATGTCGTCTCCGCCATGTCGCTCAGATCCTCCTCACGGGGAGTGGGTGTCGGCGTCGGCGTTGGCGTGGGCGTAGGCTGTGCTTTCAGCCAAGCCTCGTATTCTGCGGTGTTCATCACCTTTACGCAACTTCCAAGCACCCACAGGGTGCTGTCCTTATAGGTGATTTTGTACCACAAGGAGCCGCCCACCGTGCTGGAGCTGATAAAGGAGAACACGGTACCCACATCAACGTTATAAGGCGAATTGGCATCCTTGGAGGCGGATATGCGCAGGTTCACCTTATCCAGGGTCGTAATCAAATACTTGCTGGGACCGGGTGTAGGCGTGGGGGATGGTGTAGGCGTAGGTATCGCTTCGCCCTTCAGGTACGCCTGTACCTGGAAGTCCGCCATCTGATACGCCACATCGCCGCGCAAAAAGCCCTTCGTTCCGTTTACTTCCACAGGGAACCAGGTGTAGGAACCGCTCTTCACCGCGGTGGAAACCATGGGCCAGACAGTATCCTTGTCAAGCGTGCGAATGGTGTCCCCGCCAATGCTCTTTCTAAGATTGACCGATGGTTTGGTAACCAGGACGTAGCCCATCGCATCGACAGGCGCGGGCGTCGGCGTTATCGTGGGTGCGGCGGTAGCGCCGTTTTGGTCGCAAAGCGCCGCCATGTCTCCCCTTACATATCCCTTCCGTCCGTCGGTATTCTGGACAGGATACCAGGTATAAGCGCCTGAAGCCGCAGGCTGCGCTGTCAAAGGCAGTATCTGCCCCAGGGATACCTGGCATAACCTGGTCCCGTTGGGCGTTTTTCGCAGATTTACCTTATCGGTCGTCAATTTGATATAGCCGAAGGCGCTCTCCTGAGCATTTGTAGCGGTAGGTGTGGCTGATGATGGCGATGGCGTAATGGGGTTCCCGCTGGCGTCGGTCAGTGTAGCAAAACCGCCATGCACATAACCGCCGATATTGTTCGCCTTCACATAATACCAGGTTACACCGTTCTTTTGCTCGGGCTGCTTCAAACAAGCCAGAACAGGCTTGCCGTCGATGCGGCATAACACGCTTCCGGCAGGAGCCGACCTCAGGTTGATGGCGTCATCCTGCAGCTTGACATAGCCGTACACCGTTTCCGGGACAGGCGTTTGGGAAGGTCCGGGCGTGGGCGTAACGGCGGGCGGCATGGTATTCCCATTGGCATCGGTCACAACAACAAAGCCGCCGTGCACATAACCGCCGATGTTGTTCACCTTCACATAATACCAGTCAACATTGTTTTTTCTGACGGGCTGCTTCAAATAGGCCATAACCGGCTTTCCATCAATCCGGGTGATAACGCTTCCGGCAGGGATAGACCGGAGGTTGATGCCTTCATCCACAAGCTTGATGTAGCCGTATACCGTATCCGAACCGGATGCTGAAGTAGGCGTGGATGTAGCCTGATTGTTTAAGGCATCCGCCTCGGCTTTGGTAAGGATGGTAATGAGCTGCGCCTGGATGTACCCCGTGTCACCGTCCTGCTTGACTTTGAACCAATAGTCCTCTGTCAGATACTGCGGAATCTCCAGAAGCTGCACCATGGTGCCGGCATCCAGCCTGCGAATAACCCTTCCATTTGGCTCCACACGGAAATTCACGCCGCTCTTGCTGATGCGGCCCATGCTGGAAGGATCGGGAATGGGCGTAGGCTTTGAACTGGTAGGGGCTGGCGTCATTCCCTCAGGCGTCGGTGAGGGCGTCATGCCGGCAGGCGTGGGTGTAGGCGTCATACCAATCAGACCGACACCTGGCTGCACCGGGTTTTCTAACCAGTCAGACTGTTCCTCAACCGTCATGGGAGCAAAAAAATCGCCATGGATGTAGCCGATATAGGTACGGGTGCCCTGGGTGGGACCGTTGGTATTTACCTTGTACCAGGTTATACCGCCCGCAGTCACCGTCTCAACAATCTGCGATACCCATCCTTTGGGCAGCTTGAACCAATAGCTGGAAGACATGGATGCGGTTTTGCGGACCTTTACGTTGTCGTCCAATACCCGGCCATACGCTTCATCCGCCGCAGAAGCCAGATGCGCAGGCCAGGAAAAGACGCTCGCCACGCAAAAAAAAGCAAGCGCTAAAGCCACTGCGCGCTTCCATGAAAGGGCGTTTTTGCCTGTGTGTTTCATGTGACCACCCCTCGGTTCCGGAATTCGCTAGCACTTTTCTAAAAAAAGGCATTCGCATCCTCTATATTTCCAATCGCGTCCTTATTTTATTACAATTTTATTAAGCTGTCAATGTCTCTTCTTCATCAAATGTCATATTTAATTCATGTTACAACGTTTGAGGTGCCTCTTCAGCGGCAGCCTCCTTGGGTACCCAGCCCAAGAACACCGTCTCTCCGCCGCTTGTTACCTCAATGTCTCCGCCATGCTCTTTTAAAGTGTTTCGAACAATAAAAAGGCCCATGCCATGGCCTTCCGACTTGGTGGTAATGCCAGGTTGAAAGATGCGGCTTAGGTCATGGGACGGAATATCCGGGCCGTTGTTGGCCACAGCAAAACGGAATGATTTCAAATCCTCGGATAGGGTAATGGTGAGGCGCGGATTTGTGGTTCCCTTCAAAGCATCCAGCGCGTTGTCGATAAGGTTGCCCAGCACCTTGCACATCTCCCAGCCGGGAATGGACAAATTTTTCCATGCGCTTTCGATATGCAGTTCCACCTTTACGCCATGCTTTTCACTGGAGGCCAGCTTTACTTTGAGCAAAGCGTTGACTGCGGGGTTGGCGGTGCGCAATACGCGGCTGACGGCCCGGATATCGCCGTACACCCGCTCGATATAATCCTGAGCCTCCTTGTGCTCGCGCATTTCCATCAGGCTGTACACCACCTGAAGATGATTGAGAAAATCGTGGCGCTGGGCGCGCAGCGTGTTGTTCAACTCCTCCAGCGCCGAAACAGACCGTTCCATGGATATCACCCGGTCCAGCGCTTTGGATGTTCCCAGTGCATCCCTGATATCCACCACCGCGCCCAAGGAAACAAGCAATGCGGCTACCGTGATGCCGATGCGGATGGCGGACTGATAAATCATCTGCTCGTTTGAGAAAAGCAGGTACAGTGCAATGGTCATCACCGCCACGATTTGAACGGCGTTGATGGCAACGGAATAGACGGCTGCTTTGCGAATGTCCACCTGCTTTTTCATGGCTTGCCTTCCTTTTCCCGCAGCGCTTTGGCTGTGCGGATCTTCTCCTCATGCCCCTGGTCGCTGGGCTTGTAGTATACCTTCCCCCGCACCTCGGGAGGCATGTATTCCTGTTTTACGTAATGGCCGGGGAAGTCATGGGGGTATTTGTAGCCTTCCCCGCTTTGAAGCCGCTCGGCACCCTTGTAATGTGTGTCCCGCAAATGCACGGGGACGGGGCCGAAGCCGCCATTTCCCGCATCGGCCGCGGCAGCATCGATGGCCATCACCACGCTGTTAGACTTGGGACTTTCGCAGATGGCGATGATCGCCTGGGCAAGGGGAAGCCTGGCCTCCGGCATGCCTACCGTTTGAACGACCTGCATGGCGGCGGCGGCCTGCAGCATGGCAATGGGGTTGGCCAGCCCCACATCCTCGCTGGCATGAGCAATGATGCGGCGTGCAATGAGCCTCGGGTCCACTCCGGCGTAATCAAGCCTTGCGAACCAGGCCAGCGCAGCGTCGCTGTCGGAGCCGCGAAGGCTTTTGCAAAAAGCACTGAGCATATCGTAATACAGGCTTTCGTCGCAGCGGAGCATGGGTTTTTGAATGCTCTCCTCCGCCGTTAGGATATCTATCCGCTGTACGCCGTCCTGATCGGCAGGTGTAGTCAATACAGCCAGCTCCAGGGCGTTCAAGGCTGCCCGCACGTCGCCGTTTGCCACCTGCGCCCAGTGGGACAGCGCGTCAAAAGAAACCTCCAGCGCCCGTCCGCCATAACCCCGCTCCGGATCGGCGATGGCTGCATTCAATGCGGAAATCACGTCCTCCTTTGTCAATGGAAAGAACTGAAACACCCGGCAGCGGCTGACGATGGCGGGTGTCATGGCAATCATGGGATTTTCCGTTGTACTGCCAATGAAGCGTATGATCCCCCGCTCAATGGCAGGCAGGATGCTGTCGGACTGGGATTTGCTCCAACGGTGGCATTCATCCAGCAATAGATACGTAGCCTGGCCTGAGCGGGTCTGCCGCTCCCCGGCAGCCTTCAGCACTTCCCGAACATCGGCCACGCCGGAGGTAACGGCGTTCATCTGCACGAAAGCAGCCTTTGTGGCGCCGGCCACAATGGCGGCCAGGGTGGTCTTGCCGCAGCCGGGCGGGCCGTAAAAAATACTGGAGGTCAGGCGGTCCGCCTCAATGGCCCGGCGCAGCAGCCTGCCTGGGCCAATGAGATGGCTTTGGCCCAAAAACTCCTGCAAGGTGCGGGGCCGCATTCTGTCTGCCAGCGGCGAAAGCTTTGCCTGCCCCGTTTGATAAAATGGCTGCATGAATAGCTCCTATCCCGTTTATGCCTCGTCCTTATCCTCGGTAAAAAGCACCCTGGCTGCGGGAAGCTTGCCTCCCTCATCCAATACCCATTGCCTTTCTTTTTCCAAAAGGGCTGCCTCCATATGCAACAGGGCGATGCCCGTATCAATGCTGTTGGGCGCACCTAAAAGCGATAGCGACTGGCTGCCCAAGCGAAGCTTCCAAGGCTGGCGGTTCATGGCGGATGGCGCTTCCTGAACCGCACGGGCGGCCTGCAATGCATCCTCCGGCCAATTCTCCCCGCCGCTTTCCATAAACCATTTCAGCGGCTTGCGGGTTCTGTGCACCGGCTCCGAAATAGGCTCGGCGGCAAGGCCCAGCGGGATGACCGCTGCCAGCGTTTCGCCAGGATACAGATGCACCGGGCTTTCTTTTTTGCGGTAAGTGCCCGATACCCAGCAGGTGGCCACCCCGCAGGAGGTGGCTTCCAGGATGAAGGCTTCCCCGCTGATGCCAGCATGGGTCATGTGCCTTGGCACGGCGGTATCGGCCATGACGGCGGCAAAACGCACCGCGCCCTTGATGCGCCCATAGTTGAAAATCACCGGCGTAAAAAAGGATTCGTCGCAGGCTGCCAGCAATATGCGAACCCCCGGTAAACACAGCCTGGCCGCCGCGTAGGAAAGGGTGGTCCATTGCGCCACGTTGGGCGCGCCGGAAAAATGCCGGCAGGCAACACGTTTGGGAATCTGCTCCCGCCAGCGCATAAGCTGCGTCTTGGTATAAAACCCGTTGAACCGCCATTTCTCCGACATGGTCTTCCCTCCCACCTTAGGCTAATTATGTATAGTGTACATCGGGAAGTATAATTCCGCAAGGGAAACCCCTCGTTTGCCTTGCATTGCGCACAGGGAACCCACCTTGACGTGAGCGGGCCGTGGGACTATAATCGGCTGTATACAAGGAGGGGTTCCCATGCAGAAAATCGCAAGCTTCAGCATCAATCACGATACACTGGTTCCCGGCCTGTACGTGTCCCGTGTGGATGGGGATGTGGTGACCTATGACCTGCGCATGCGCAAGCCCAACCAAAGCGCTTATATGACAACCGCTGTGGCCCACACGCTGGAGCACCTGTTTGCCACCTATGTACGCAGCTCCGCCTTTTCGTCCGCTATCGTCTACGTGGGACCCATGGGCTGCCGAACAGGCTTTTACTTCCTCACAAGGGACAGCATGTCACGGCAGGAGGTTTTGGATCTTCTTCTGGAATCCTTTGTGTTCATAAAGGATTTCGACGGAGAAATCCCCGGAGCAAAGCATATGGAATGCGGCAACTACCTGGATCACGATTTGGTTGCATCCAAAAAAGAAGCAGCCGATTATCTGCACGTACTCTCCCGTTTGACGGCAGAGGATATGAATTATCCCGGTTGAACACAAGAGGTAAGATGTATGCCACCTGTGAAAACAAATGCCCTGCGGCTTTTGGACGCAGTGAAAATCCCTTACCGCACCCTTTCCTACGAATGGGAGGAAGGGCTTTTTGACGGCGAGCTGGTAGCAGGAAAGATTGGCATGAGCCCGGCCGCAGTGTTCAAAACGCTGGTGGCCAAAGGGGAGCGAAAGGGCCATGCCGTATTTTTAATGCCTGTCAACAGTGAGTTGGATTTGAAGGCTGCCGCCGTGCTTTTGCAGGATAAAAAGGTGGACCTGCTCCATGTCAATGATTTGTTGGGTCTGACTGGCTATATGCGGGGCGGCTGCTCACCCGTAGGCATGAAAAAGCAGTTCCCCACCTTTGTGGATGACACGGCGCTATTGTTTGACGAAATCGCCGTCAGCGCAGGGGCGCGGGGACTTCAAATGGTAATTGATCCGAAATCGCTCATTGCCTATCTGCACGCAACAGTCGGCAAACTGGCCTCAAAGGGATAAGGCAAAGGCAATACCACTAATTCAGCCTCAGATACCACAGGATTCCCTCGCTTTTGTTGTAGAAGACAATGGTATAACAGGCGAAGCTGACCTCCGAGCCACAGTACGCTTTTAAATCTGCTATGGATTCAAGCTTCTTGACATCGCCGCTGCGTACGTGGGTATAATCAAAGTACCAGGCATCATACCCAGATTCTATGAAGGGCACTGTTTTTCGAAGGCCATTACTGTCCCCCGGAAGCACTGAAGTGACGGACAGTATATCAGAAAAGCTTACCTGTTCTGTGTGCCACAAATCATTGTTTTGCATGGAGTCCATCACCTGATCGCTGTCCTCCGCCCCGTAATCGATGATGCTCCAGTCATATTCATCGATATACTTTAAAAAATCACGGCACTGCGCATGGCTAACAAGGGAGCAATACCTTGTTTCCGGCAAACCCAGCTTTGATAATACTTCGTTCTTTTTTATCCCATCAAAAACGCTGCCTGCGTTCAAAAAGAAAAGAACGAGTGCGGACCCCAATATGGAAATAACGCATGCCATAACGATTTTGAATCTTACGGGGACTGATCTTTGCATCACCTTGTCCTCTTGTGTTCTCTTATAGCCGTATGTCTATGTTTTTCATCATACTACAGACTCGCGATACGCCGCAATCATCGTATTTGTAAAAAGAACCGGATCACTTTGATCCGGCCTGGCTTATACAGGTAGAAGCCCTTGTTTTTACGTGCCCATTGGTTTTATCGGGCCGCCTGCCAGCGCATCCGCCGTTTCCTTCACTTTTTTCAACGCATTTTCCCACCGTCCAAAGTCCATGGCTGCGACGTAGTATTTTTCCAGATCATCATGACGGGCCTTGGCCTCCTTCAGGCTTTCCACAGCCCGCTGCAATAAAAGCTCATGGGCGTTACGGTTGAAAGCCTGCTCCCGGCTAAGCCCCTGATTCAGTGACAAGGCATCCTGAAGGTTCAGCGTTTCCGACGGTTTTTCCACCGGCCCGGTCACGATGCTAAGATGCAGGCTGGGCAAAATCAAATGGCTCAGTTCCCCCGGCAGCAGCGGATTGTACAGGCCCAGCACAGAAATCCCCCGGCCAAGCGCAATATCCCGAATCTTTGACAGGAGCGTATGCGGCGACAGTCCCCAGGGAGCGGCAATGCAGGCTACCCGGTCCTGCAAAAGCGTAGGCAAATACGTGATATAGCCCCGGGGTGTATAGGCCTCGGCGAACAGTTCCCTTTCCTGCATAAGCCCTTCACCGTGAGGAAGCCACCTGTCCGCCATCTCCTGGGCCAGGGCCTCCATGGCACCGGGAGAGGTGCGCTCCCGCCATTCCCTGGTGCTGCCGTAAAGAAGCGGGGCGGCAGCGCCCAGGTAATCATACACCCGCAAAAAGCACCTGGAGATCTCCTCCATGGCATCCCGAATGAGGCGGCGGCTTTTTTCCAATTGTTCCTCATTCAGGCATTCTCCCAAGTTTAAAATACCATCCTCCGCGCCGGGCAGCACCGGGTCCATCATATGAGGCGCAGTGCCGTCGATGAGGGCAAAGCCAAGGCCGGGGGCGGCAATGCCATCCAGGCTGTCCGGGTCGCTGGAGCAATGAAACAGCTCCACCTCTTGATGGCATTCTTGCAGATATTCGGCCACCCGGCGCATGAGCGTGCTTTTGCCTACGCCGGGGCCTCCCTTTAATATGATCTTACGGCGAACATTACTCCTGGGCAGGATATGGGCAAACCGGCTGTAAAACCCCTGGCTGGTATTTCCGCCGGGAAAAAAATGGCGCACTCCTTCCATGATTCACGCTCCTTTCTTTGATGGGACATTCTATGCAGGAGGTAAGCAAACCATGAACCTGCTCATCGACGCGGATGCCTGTCCCGTAACGGACATCGCTTTGCGCATTGCAAATGCATACCATGTGCCGGCGGTGCTTTTTTGCGACAGCGCCCATGACTTTTCCCGCCGTGACGCACAGGTGGTAACGGTATTGCGCGGGGCTGACAGCGTGGATTTTGCGCTTGTGAACAGGGCCTCTCCGGGGGACATCGTCATCACCCAGGATTACGGGCTGGCCGCCATGTGCTTATCCAAGGGCGCATACGTTTTGCGCCAGGACGGGCTTGTGTATACCGAAGAAAACATATTGCCGCTTTTAAACCAGCGTCACGAAACAAAAAAGCGGCTGCGGGCCGGCGCGCGGGTAAAAGGTCCAAAAAAACGGGACAGCGCGCAGGACGAGGCATTCGCAAAAGCGCTGGATGTGCTTTTAAAGGGAATGACAGGTACTGGGTTCATATGAATCACGTGTTTTTTGAAGTGTCTTGCATATGGCAAATTCAAAAAAGCCGATACTGACAAGTACCGGCAGTTAATCAAGAGGAAAGCTAATTACTAAGGATTTTTGCAGTTCAATTTGCTTTTTTCTGCGGCCTTCTGTATAGCACCCATTTGAACAAGAGGCCGAGCATGATCCCGTTGGCAAACGCGCCGATAAAGTGCACCGCGTAATCTCCCAAAGGCCTGATATCGATCAATTTTCCTTCGAAATAGGCTGTTGAAAGAAATTCCACAAAAAACCAGGCGAGCGTCGACAGGGCCACTGCTTTGTACAGGATGCATTCGGAGCTTATCTTTTCCAGCGCGTAATACAGGAGTACCGCAGTAACTCCCCCCGCAATTATGTTTACCAGCAAGCCATATCCTATGGAATAGCGGTTCACTGTGACAATGATGCTGTCAAAGCTGTAAATGTCATGCAAGCCAACACCCAATCGGACAAGAAGCAGCGAGACTGCCTCACCGGCCAATGTGGATGCCGCGCCTAACATGGAAGCAATAACTGATTTATCGCGTTTTATCATAAACGCCTCCTGACTGTTTTGACTAGCTTCTGAAAAACCGGAGAAAATATACTTGGCTGGCGAACCTCCATTGGGCATGGCTGCGGAAACTGTGTTTTCCTGCTGTTTTTTGCAGCACTTCCCGTTGACATAAGCCATGCTTGCGGGTATAATACCTTCAAATCTTCATAGAAGCGCTTTTGCTTCATTGCGATGATAGGAAGAGTAGCCGGATTTTTTCCGTTCAAGAGAGCCGCCGCAAGGTGAAAGGGTGGCACGGAGCTTCCGGGGAAGAACCGCCTGGAGCAGCCAACCGAAAGGCATTGCCGAGTAGGCTTGGACGGGACCGGCCCGTTTTCGCCGGAGGCAATCGCCAAGTTGATGGCCGTTGCTGATGAGAGGGCTTTTGGCCCAGTGGGGTGGCACCGCGCAAGATATCACGTCTTTCGTCCCGAGCAAGGGATTGAAGGGCGTTTTTTTATACCCAACTGTTTGACTGACCTGTAAGCTTAAGGGAGGAAAGACCATTGAAACGCACGCATTATTGTGGAGCTTTAAGAGAAGATCACATCGGGCAGCTCGTTATCGCCGCGGGATGGGTATTGAACAAGCGGGACATGGGCGGCGTTCTGTTCATTGACTTAAAAGACCGGGAAGGCGTTTTGCAGGTAGTGTTCGACGCAAGAAGCATATCTCCCGAACACTTTGAGATGGCCGAGGGCTTACGCATGCAGTCGGTAATCGCCGTTTCCGGGCTCATTCGGCTTCGGGACGCGGAAACGGTGAACCCGAAGATCTTAACAGGCACGGTGGAAATGAAAGCGGAAGCGCTGGAAATCCTCTCCGTGGCAAAGCCCTTGCCCTTCTCCCTGGAGGAGGATACAAAGGTGCGGGAGGAATTGCGTCTGCAGTATCGCTTTTTGGACATTCGCCGTCCGGCCATGCTGGGTGCCCTAAAGCTTCGAAATCATGTGCAAAAGGCCGCGGAGGATTACCTGCACGCCGACGGCTTTTTGCAGGTGGAAACGCCCATCCTCACCAAATCCACCCCGGAGGGCGCAAGGGATTACCTGGTGCCCAGCCGCGTTCATCCAGGCACCTTTTACGCACTGCCCCAAAGCCCTCAAATTTTCAAGCAGCTTTTGATGGTTGGCGGCATCGACAAATATTATCAGGTGGCAAGGTGCTTCAGGGACGAAGACTTGCGGGCCGACCGGCAGCCGGAGTTTACCCAGGTGGATATGGAAATGTCCTTCGTGGACCAGGAGGACGTTTTAACCCACCTTGTAAAACTGTTCACCCATGTCTTCAAAACCGTCATGGGCCGGGATTTGCCCCACCCCTTCCTGCGCATGACCTGGCAGGAAGCCATGGACAAGTATGGCTGTGACAAGCCGGACCTGCGCTTCCAAATGCCCATTGTAGACCTGACCAGCCTTGCCAAAACCTGCTCCTTCTCCGTTTTCAAAAAGGTGACAGAACAGGGGGGGCTGGTCCGGGCCATCAACTGCCGCGGCTGCGGGGAAAAGTTTGCAAGAAGCACCATTGAGGAACTTACCGACAAGGCAGTTTCCCTGGGCGCCAAGGGCATGGCCTGGATATTGATCCGGGAAAACGGGGAGATCAACTCCATTTTGCAAAAATACTTCACCGAGGCTGAGTTTGCCTCCCTGCTTGACCGCATGGAAGCGGGGCCTGGTGACTTCATTCTATTTTGTGCCGATAAGTTTGAAACCGTCTGCCGTGTGCTGTGCAACCTCCGCCTTGCGGTGGGGGATATGCTGGGGCTTCGGAAAAAAGACGACTTCCAGTTCCTTTTGGTGACAGACTTCCCCGAGTTTGAATATTCGGAAGATGATGCGCGCTTTGTTGCCTCACACCATCCGTTTACCATGCCCCATTTGGAGGATATCCCCTACCTGACCAGCGATCCGGGCCGTGTCCGCGCCCAGGCGTATGACGTGGTGCTAAACGGTGTGGAGCTGGGCAGCGGCTCCATCCGTATCCACCAAAGGGATGTTCAGGAGAAGATGTTCGAAGCCCTGGGCTTTTCCAAGGAGGAAACTGAAAAGCGCTTCGGCTTCCTGTTAAAAGCCTTTCAATACGGCACGCCGCCCCACGGCGGGTTTGCTTTCGGCCTGGACCGGCTGGTGATGCTGCTGTTGGGTGCCGATTCCCTGCGTGATGTGATTGCCTTCCCTAAAACGAAGGACGCATCCTGCCTGATGACTGAGGCTCCGGACTATGTGGACCAGGCGCAGCTGGACATTTTGAAGCTGGGTGCCAAACAGGGGGAGGAAGCATCCCACAAGCACAAAGCAGCTCTTCCCCAAATCCAGGTGGAGCAGGTGGCGGCCCTGGCAAAACTGCACTTGACGCCCGCCGAACAAATACGGATGGGCGGCGAGCTGCAGGCCATTATCGCCTTTGCAGACCAGTTGTCTATGGTGGATACGCAAGACGTGCCCATCACCGCCCACGTGGTTCCGGTAAGCAACGTATTTCGTGAGGATATCCCTTTCCTGGAGTTCGACCGCGACACGCTTTTGCAAAGTGCCCCCACCAGGGACGGCGGCTTCATCACCGTACCCCGTACGGTGGAGTAAGGAGATGCATATGAGTGACATCACACGCCTTGGTGTAACGGAGCTTTCGAAACTGCTTCAAACAAAAGACCTGTCCGCCAGGGAAGCAGCACAATCTTACCTTAGCCGCATGGAAAAAGCGGAGCCTCAAATCGGCGCATTCCTCACCGTAACGAAAGAGGAAGCCATCGTAGCTGCGGAGGACATCGATAGACGCCGCATGGCGGGTGAGAGCCTGCCGCCCCTTGCCGGCGTGCCCATGGGCATCAAGGACAACATTTGCACCAAGGGCATCAAAACCACCTGTGCCAGCCGCATCCTGAGCAATTTCGAGCCCGCTTATGATGCTACCGCCTATAGGAAGATGAAGGAGGCTGGCTGTGTACTGCTTGGCAAAATGAACATGGATGAGTTTGCCATGGGCTCCAGCACGGAAAACTCCAGCGTCAAAATCACCCGCAACCCACGGGATATCACCTGCGTACCCGGCGGTTCCTCCGGCGGAGCCGCCGCGGCGGTGGCGGCCAACGAAGCGCCTTTCACCCTGGGTTCGGACACCGGCGGTTCCATCCGCCAGCCCGCATCCTTCTGCGGCGTGGTAGGCATGAAGCCCACCTACGGCTCCGTGTCCCGGTATGGCCTGATTGCCTTTGCCTCCTCGCTGGATCAGATTGGCCCGCTGACGAAAACTGTGGCCGATTCAGCACTGGTATTAAACGCATTGTGCGGACATGACAGCAAGGATTCCACTTCCGTCCACCGGGAATATACCGACTACACCTTGGAAATGCAAAAGGGTGTCAAGGGATTGCGCATCGCTGTACCCAGGGAATTTTTCGGGGAAGGGCTTCATGCCTCCGTAAAATCCGCGGTGGAAAAGGCGGCGGCCTTTTATGCCTCCCGGGGTGCCGAGCTGATAGAAGTATCGCTGCCCACACTGAAATATGCGCTGCCCGCCTACTATGTCATCTCCTCTGCCGAAGCTTCTTCCAATCTGGCCAGGTTCGACGGAGTGCGCTACGGCTATCGGGCGGAAGAATATGAAGACTTAAACGACCTGTATATCAAAACCCGCAGCCAGGGGTTCGGCCCGGAGGTCAAGCGGCGGATCATGCTGGGCACCTTTACACTAAGCGCCGGATACTTTGACGCCTACTATAAAAAGGCGCTGCAGGTGCGCACCCGGATCATGGAGGAATTTTCGAATATATTCGCCTCCTGCCAGGCGGTATTGTCGCCGGTAGCCCCCACCACCGCTTACAGGATCGGGGAAAAAACACAAAACCCCCTGGAAATGTACCTGGGGGACATCTACACCGTGCCGGTGAGCATCGCAGGGCTGCCCGCCCTGTCTGTTCCCTGCGGTGCGGATGATACGGGGCTGCCCATCGGCATGCAACTGACGGGCCGGCCCTTTTCCGAACCGCTATTGTACCGCATCGCAAATGCCTATGAGCAGGAAAACAAGCATGTGTTCGGGGAGGTGACGCTGTAATGCTCAAGGATTATGAAATGGTCATCGGCCTGGAAGTGCACGTGGAGCTGAAAACAAAATCAAAGATTTTCTGTTCCTGCCCCACCGATTTCGGCGCGGCTCCCAACACCCAGTGCTGCCCTGTCTGCATGGGCATGCCCGGCACGCTGCCGGTACTGAACGGCGAAGTGGTTCGCTTTGCCATCAAGGCAGGTCTTGCCACCAACTGTCAGATAGAACCCTATTCCAAGCAGGACAGGAAAAATTACTTCTATCCCGACCTGCCCAAGGCGTATCAAATCTCCCAATACGACCTGCCGCTTTGCCACCACGGCCACCTTCTCATCGAAACGCCGGAGGGGCAAAAGAAAATTGGCATCACACGCATCCACATCGAGGAAGACGCGGGCAAGCTGATCCATGACGACAAGCGGGGTACGATGGTTGACTGCAACCGCTGCGGTGTGCCGCTGATTGAAATTGTGTCCGAGCCGGACATCCGCTCCGCCAAAGAGGCCGCCGCCTATTTGCAAAAGCTGAAGGCTGTCATCTCCTACACAGGAATTTCAGACTGCAAAATGAACGAAGGCTCGCTGCGCTGCGATGTAAACCTATCGGTGCGAAAAAAGGGTGAAACGGCTCTTGGTACCCGCACGGAAATGAAGAACCTGAACTCCTTCCAGTCGGTTGCTAAGGCCATCGAGCAGGAGTATACCCGCCAGGTGGAGGCGGTCGAAAAAGGCGAAAAAATCGTGCAGGAGACACGCCGCTTTGACCAGGTTACAGGTCAGACCTATTCCATGCGCA
>JAEZLW010000036.1 GCA_023415145.1 Bacillota bacterium
GATGCAGCCAAAGCATTTGCCGGAGCTTGCGCAATTGTATGTCCAAACATATAATGCACCGCCATGGAATGACGAGTGGACTGAAGACTTGGTGGAGAAAAAGCTTTCTCTGATGATGCATTGTGAAGGATTTCTGGGCATTGTCAGCCTCGATCCTCATGGCGCTATCACCGGGATGATCATTGGCGAAAAAGAGATATATTACAATTGTACCCAGTATTATATCAAAGACTTTTGTGTTACGCTTCATCTTAGGGGTACCGGTGTCGGGTCTGGCCTGTTGCAAGAACTGGAACGGCAGCTTCTATCATTGGGAATTAATGAGATGTATCTGTTCACTTCCAGAACGGACGAAACGGAAGGCTTTTACCGGAAACGAGGGTTTTTAAGCTGGGACAACATGGTCATGATGGGCAAAACAATCGATCACGACTAGCCTTTACGCATATGGGTTATTGATCATGCAGAAGGTGAGAGAATATGGCAATCAGGAGCGCTGCCAAGGCAATCATTGTTCATGAAGGAAAGGTATTGCTGAACAAATGCATAGGGCATTCAGGCAGCATCTATTATGACTTGCCGGGTGGCGGCCAGCGGCAATTTGAAACGCTGGAAGAAGCTGTGGTGCGCGAGTGCCTGGAGGAAACCGGGCGGCTGATAAAAATCATACGTTTTCCGGCCTTGTGCGAAGAAATCTACGATGATCAGGCACTTCGGGAAAAGTATATTGATTATACACATCGTGTGCATCATGTTTTTCTCGTTGAACTGGCAAGCGATGCTGTTTTGGAACCTACTGAAACGGATTTTCAACAGGATGAAAATCAATGGATCAGCATCGGAGAGGTCCCTTTCATTGACCTTAAGCCAAAGCTCATTCGTGATCACTTTCTTGAGATATTGGCATCTTCTTATCCCCAGTACCTTGGGTCCATGCATGTAATCCGTTCTTGACAGCTTTTATCCCGTCTCATTCCATTGCTCCCTTAGCGTTAACCGCACCCGCGCCTCCAGCCGGGAGATTTGCACCTGGGTCATGTGCAATAGCTCCGCTGTTTCCGCCTGCGTCTTTTCCGCAGCGTACCGTAAGTACAGCAGCCATTGCTCCGTTCTGGGCAGGCGTGAGATCAGATCCCGCAAAAACATACGTTCCATCCAGGCTTCGCTGCGGGGATCGCGCAATATTTCACCCCAGGACAACCGTTGATCGGGAGTGGGGGAACTATCCAGGGAGACGGGCTGCTTTCCGGTTTCCATCAGCAGCACCAGCTCTGCGGCGGACATGCGCATGGCCTTTGCGACTTCCGGCAGCGTAGGTTCCCGGCCCAGTGCCTGGCGAAGAATGCGAATGGTCTTCCGGGCCAAGGTGGCCCGCTCCCTATCCGTTCTGGCCACATGCACCGGGCTGTCGTCCCGAAGATACCTGCGCAGTTCCCCCAGAATCATGGGCACCGCATACGTGGAAAACTGGACGCCGGCTAAAAGGTCAAAGCGCTGAATGGCTTTTACCAGCCCCATGCAGCCCTGCTGATACAGCTCCTCACTGTCCCGACCCCAGGCGGAGAAGCGCTTCAAAACACAGCGCACCAGGGGAAGATTGCGGCGCACCATTTCCTCCAGTGCTTCCTTGTCATCTTCCTGGGCGCGGGCAATCAGTTCCAGGCTGTCTGCCTGCTCGTAAGCGTTCATGGCCTCAATCATGGCGGGCTGCCGCGATGGTCTTGCGCATGCGCACCACTGTGCCCAGCCCAGGGGTGGAGGTCACCTCCACATCGTCCATAAACGTCTGCATCACGGCAAAACCCATGCCTGAACGCTCCTGCTCCGGGTGAGAGGTATAAAAGGGCTGCATGGCCTGGGCCACATCGGCGATGCCTTTGCCTTTGTCGGATATCTCCACCGTCAATACCCCGCCGGGTGTGTAGGAGGCATTCATGGTAACAATGCCCTGAGTCCCCTCGTAGCCATGAATGATGGCATTGGTCACCGCTTCGCTGACGGCTGTTTTGATGTCGGCAATCTCCGAAACCGTGGGGCTTAGCTGCACGGCAAAGGCGGCGATCACCACGCGGGCGAAGGATTCGTTCTCCGGACAACCTAAAAAGGATAGCTGCATATGATTTCTGCCGTTCATCGTTGTGCCTCCTATTCCTGCCTTGCCACATGGATGATCTGTGCCATGCCTGATAACTGAAAAATACGGTTGATCTGCGGGTTCATATTCCTGACCCACACGCTGCCGCCTCGGGCCGCCAAAATGCGGTACCGGCCCAGGATGACGCCTATGCCCGATGAGTCCATAAATTTCAGGTCCGCCATGTCCAGCATCAGATGGCGAACCGCAGGATCTGATATCAGTTCATCCAGTTCACGGCGAATATTTACCGCGCTGCAATGGTCCAGTTCACCGCATAGAGCCACCGTCAGCCTATCACGTTGTTTGGCGTGGTTGAGCATGCTTGTCCCCCCTCATTTGCTGTTAGCTGTATTTGCCTGTGTACACTCACTATCCTGCCTCGAAAAATAGGTGTTTATGCAGGATATTTACAAATCGTTCGACAAACAAAAAAGGAGCGCATCGTTTGACGCGCTCCTTAAAAAACAGGCTGATTAAAAGTAGTTATTGATCCAGCAGGGCTTTGCGTAGAACACCCTGTTGATCGAATCCTGATTGGCATAAACCTTGACGCCATCCATGTATTCAAGGTCGGATGTATTGTAATTGCCCAGGATGGCGGAGGAGAAAACGTTGACGGTCAACTCTATATCAACGTTTTGCGTACCGGTTTGCCCAAAGGGGACGGGCGGAAGCTGCTCGAAATAAACCTCCTCAGCCTTGCCGCCTTCAAAGTCGACATAGTACAGGCCATTGTTCTTCGGGAGAAAGTCATCGTGCAGGTAAATGCTTAATTTACCGCTGCCTTTGTATTGGGCCAAACGCAGCGCCTCCTGTACATGGACAACACGGACCATGCCGTTCGTTTTAATCTGCCGGGTCGAGTCCGACTGGGGGTAGTCCAGGCAGAAATGGCCAAGGTTCAGGGAGGATGGCATGCAGAAGGAGATGCCCTCGTAGTCGGCGGCAAAGGTTTTGGCAAAGGCCATCAACGCTTTTAGGGTGGAAAAGCTGTCAAAGACTACTTCAGTGCAGCCAAGAATCCTGCGGCCCTTGTCACCGGCTTTTTTCTCAAAAACAAGATACCCGCAAGGTTTGCCATTTTCATCTTTGTATAGAAAAGCATGGCTTTCACCCGTAAAGGGGTCCGCATTTTTTACAACGTTCCAGTCCAGATCATCCCGCATGACCATCATGTTAAAGCGCGAGACAAAAGCATGGTAGGCTGTTTGAAAATCCTCAAACGCTTCGCCTGGACGATACAGATGGAACGTACCGGGCCACTTCATGTCAGGGATGGTTTTCAGGTCAAAATCCCACAAGATGCTGGTGCAGGATCGGTGGTAGCCAAAGCTGCCATAAAACTGCTCGCTGAAAGGGTAGAGGTAGGAAAAGGGGACTTTTTTTTCATAAAGCTCCGCCAGAGCACTAAGAAACATGGCCTTTACTGCGCCTTTGCGCCGGTGCTGGGGATACGTGCAGACCGCGCCGATGCCCGCCATGGCGGCCTGATGGCCATCGAAATTTACCTGATAAGGCAGCACGCACATGCTGGACATCATCTCATGATCATCGGTAAAGGAAGCCCAGGTATCGGTGACGGCGGAACTGCCCTTTGAGCGGGGGTTCTCCCGTACCATTTGGGCATATTCTTCAGGAGACTTTCCCTTGTCATCCAGAGGCCAGTGAAAGCTTAAGGCAGATATGCGGTGGGATTCTTTAAGCTCCGTTTCCTTAATTTTTCTGACGACCATATGCATCCATCCTTTGTGCTTTGCTTTTGGAGATTTGCTTCACTATAACAGAAAGCGGGCATCCTGGCAAGAATGCCCGCATCTACAAATGGAACCTACCCTTTCCACTTGAACAAAAGTACCCCGCCGACCAATAGCCCCATGCCCACATATTTGTTCCAAGTGAAAGGCACCTTTTCCGTGCCTAAAATCCCAAATGCGTCAATCAGTGCGGCGGCCAATAGCTGCGCGATGAGGATGGTAGAGATGGCTACGGTAGGTGTGAGGTTTTGAATGCCCAGCATGACCGTGAGGGTGATTGTCAAGCCCAGAACGCCGCCCATCCAATAGTACCAGGGCATTTTCAAAAGCCCTGCGAACTGGCCCTTGCCCAGGATCCATAGGGCGATGAGAGAAAGCAGAAAAGCGGTGCCCTGCACAAACACGTTGGATTCGTACAGCCCAATTTTTTCACCAAGCCGGGTATTGATCACACCCTGAAAACTCATGGCGGCTCCTGCCAGAATGCAAAACAAAACTCCGGCCATCCAATCCCTCCTTTGCAAACAGGGAATAGGATATCCGGAGTTTTTCAGTTCCATGCGGGTTCAACCGTTAGGGGAGCCCACGCTGTCCAGCTTTTCCACCATGTTGTAGATGCGCTGCATCCGAAGGTCTATCTCCGCCATATCCTTCGCGGTGCGTAAAAGCTCTGCCGACAGCTCTTTGGGGATGCGGTGGGGCTCCTTGTAGCGCAATTGATGGTCCAGACTTGCCCACAGGTCCATGGCGATGGAGCGGATTTGCACTTCTACCGGCACCCACACCTTACCTTCCGCCAGGAACACCGGCACCTGAACCACCAGATGCAGGCTTCTGTATCCGTTTTTCTTGGGAGTGGTAATGTAGTCCTGCTCCTTGATCAGCACGATGTCGTCCTGATTCTTTAAAAGATCCGCGATGGTGTAAATATCGCTGATGTACGAGCAAATCACGCGGATGCCGGCAATGTCGTACAGGTTTTCTGCTGCCGAGGCGAAGGATACGGTCAAATTTCTGCGCTGCAGCTTTTCGGTGATGCTTTGTACCGTCTTCAGGCGGCTTTGCATGTGGTGGATGGGGTTGCGTTTGTGGCGGAGCTGAAACTCCTCGTCCAGGTTCTCCAGCTTCGTGCGTACCTCCCGGATAGCCGACTGGTAGCGGCACTGCATTTGCAGATAGCTGTCCGACAGTTCCTGAATGCTTTTGAGGGTGAGCCTGGCAAGAAGGGGTCTGTCCGCAAGGGTCATGAATTGCTCCTTTCCGGCGGATCCGCACGTTTTAGTTCCACGGTAAAGGTGCTGCCCATATTGGGGCTGCTTTTTACGTGCAGTGAGCCGCCATGCAGGTCGATGATACGCTTGGCCAGGGGAAGCCCCAGCCCGTTCCCTTCATGGGCATGGGAGGTATCGCCCTGGTAAAACCGTTCGAAGATGCGCGCTTGCGTTTTTTCATCCATGCCGATGCCCTGATCCCGGATGCGTACCTTGACCACATCACTTACGTACAGGGAGAGGGCGATTTCCCCACCCATTGGGGAAAACTTGATGGCGTTGCCCAAAAGGTTGATCCATACCTGCTGCATGAGCTCCGCGTCGCCGCTTATGGTAATGCTTTCCAGGTGCAAATCCCAACGTATTTCCTTTGGCGTCCATTCCGGCTCCAGCAATAGCACCGTTTGCCGAAGCTGCTCATCCAGGGAAAAAGAGTCATCGTACGATAGACGCTGCTGATACTCCAGTTTGGACAGCCTGAGCAGGTTTTGCGAAAGCCGGGACAGCCGCTGGCTTTCCTTGATGATGATGGCGGTATACTCCTGCCGTTCTTCCTCGGTGGTTTCAGGACTTTTCAGCAGCGTGGCAAACCCCTGAATGGAAGCAATTGGTGTTTTGAACTCATGGGAGACGTTGCTGATAAAGTCCTTTTGAAGATATTCTATGCTCGCAAGCTCCTGTGCCATGTGGTTGAAATTCTCCATGAGCTGTCCCAATTCATCACGTCGATTGACTGGCAGCCGCACGGAAAAATCGCCCTCCGCCACTTTGCGGGTAGCCTCTGTCAGGCGGCTGACAGGTCGAAGCATACGCCCCGTAGAAAAAAAGATGAACAGGAAGAAGGAAAACATGCATAGCATCAATGTGGAAAAGGCGCGGATTGAAGCCCTTCTATACATGTTCACATGCGAACGGGTGCTCACTTTCATGAGGGTATCGCCTATCTGAAAGTATGTCACCGGGGTGTTCAGGAATTTTTCCGCCGAGGATACGATTTCGCCCTGCCCAAGCCTTTCCAATCGCCGCTGATCCAGCGGAGCGCTTGCAACATCCCTCACCACCTCCACCTGATAGATGGCCGTGGTGGATATGCCCACGATCTCTTCCATGGGCAGGTATGTTTTTTGATACAGCTCCAAGGCGTACACAGCCACATCCCGCTGGTCAGCCTCAATTTCCTGGCGCAGTTCCCTGTTGTTGATGACGGTTGAAACGCCATAGGAGATTGCGGAGGAAACAACGATCATCAGGCAGAGCGCCAACATCAGCCGCGTTTGAAATTTTTTAAGAAAAAATGGATGGTTCATACCGCTTTTTCCGCCCGGTAGCCAAGCCCCCTGACGGTGATGATGCGGAATTCCGGAAAATCGCCGCATTTTTCCCTCAGGCGCTTGATATGCACATCCACTGTCCGCTCGTCGCTTTGTGCGTCCATGCCCCACAGCTCGTCCATCAACTGGCTTCGGGTAAAGGTTCGGCCAGGATAGCTGAGGAGTTTAAACAGCAGCAAAAACTCTTTCTTCGTCAAGCTTAGTGTAACATCCCCGCGGGAAACCGTCAAGGCGTCATAGTTCAATACCGTTTCGCCAACGCGCAATTCCCGCTCCGTGGCGATTCGGCTGCGGCGAAGAATTGCATTGACGCGAAGAAGCAATTCATCCAGTTCGATAGGCTTGACCATATAGTCGTCTGTGCCCATAAAGAAAGCTTTGCGCTTGTCCTCCATGGCATCTTTTGCCGTAACCATCAAAATTGGTAGTTCCTTATATACCTGCCGCAAATCATGCGTCAGGACATATCCATCCATGCGGGGCATCATGATATCGCACACAATCAGATCCGGCATGGCGCTTTCCATGATGGAAAGCGCTTCCTCACCATCCTTGGCGCGCATGACCTCAAAGCCGTTTCTGCGCAGGAACACGGACATCAGCTGGCGCAGATTGGGATCGTCTTCCACCACAAGGATTTTGAACATGTTGATTCTCCTTTCGAAAAAATGACTTTGTCATTTTTTCGATTCTGCACTTTTCGCTTGCAGCCTGACGCATTGTCCTTCGCTTCGCTTGGCCAATGCGGCTGCGGCCAGCGAAAAGCGTAAGGAAAGCTTGCTATGCAAGCGCCCCGTGCACCCGGCAAAGCCGGGTGACACGATTACAATTGAAGGGGCTTTGCCCCTTCAATGCATCCCCAGAAATTTTTCCGCCATGTGCCTGCGGTTTGCCTCTTTTGAGTTCATAATACAGCATTCGTCGCCTGACTTGCGTTTTCCTACCGTCAATTGCTTCGAAGCGCGTCGATGGGATTCAAGCGGGATGCCTTGCGTGCGGGGGCCCAGCCAAACAGCACACCGATCGCTGCAGAAAAGCCAAAGGCCAGGAGAGTTGCACCGGGTGAAATGGCAAAATCAAACCCGATGGCTGCTGCCGCCACAGCGGATATGGCATTGCCAAGCAGGACACCACCTGTGCCGCCGAGCAGGGAGAGTACCACTGACTCCATCAGGAATTGAAGCTGTATGCGCTTGGGCTGCGCGCCCAGCGCCTTGCGCAGACCGATTTCCGTGGTGCGCTCGGTAACGGATACCAGCATCATGTTCATGATGCCGATTCCCCCGACTAGCAACGCAATGGAGGCGATGCCCGCCAGCATGGTGGTCATCATGCTTGTCATGGTGTTCATGGTATCCAGGAGGCTGTCCAGGTTGATAATGTTGTAAGCATCATCCTTGAAATTGAACGCCTGATTGAGTACCATCTCTATTTCGGGAATGATGTCTTCCGTCAAGGATGCGTCTGTTACGATGATCTCCAGCGAGGTCACATTGCTGCTTCCCGTCATCCGAAGTGCTGCCTTGTAAGGAATGATGGCTTTGGCTTCCGCATTGTCGCTGTTCATGCGCGTCATGGCGGACATCACGTCATCCGCCACATTCGGGTCCAACATGCCGACAATGGTATACGTATGGCCGGAGATGCGTATTTTCTGGCCGACAGCCTGCTGTCCAAAGAACAACTCATCCGCCAGCGCTTTGTTGATGACGCATACACGGCTCTCCACCGGCATGTCAAGCACGGTGAGTCCACGCCCCTGGCCAATCAGGTCTTTGTTGTTGCTGAAATACACGTCATTTCGGCCTTCGATGCTGACGTCCTCCAAAACCTGATGGTTTGCCACCACATCTGTTGTGAAGGAAACATTGGGGGAAACCCCCGCAACATTGGGCAACTTAGCAAGCTTTTGAACATCACTGTCAAACAGGCCCTTTTTCAGCGGTGTTCCGGGAGCGCGAACGTTTACTTTGCCGGCGCCCAATTTTACAAACTGTGAAGTGATCTCATTGGTGGCGCCTTCCACGGTGGTGATCAGGGCGATAATGGCCGTTACGCCGATAATAATGCCCAGCATCGTCAAAAAGGAACGAAGCTTGTTGCTTAATATGTTTTGGATGGACATTTGGAAGCTTTCTTTAAACATCTTCCTCATCTCCTTCCGTGAGCCGCCCGTCCAGCAGCCGGACGATGCGGTTTGCATTGGCGGCGATGGAGGCGTCATGAGTGATCATCAATATGGTGTGGCCTTCCTCATTGAGCTCATGGAAAAGCGCCATCACCTGGCGGCCTGTTTTTTGATCCAGAGCGCCTGTGGGTTCATCGGCTAAAAGAATGGTTGGATTGGTAGAAAGCGCCCTGGCGATGGCTACACGCTGCTGCTGACCGCCGGACAATTGATTGGGCAAATGGTATAGCTTGTCTTCCAGGCCAACCCGTTTGAGCATCCTCATCGCAATTGCTTCCCGGTCCTTGGCTGGCACATTGGCGTAGATCAGGGGAAGTATTACATTGCGCAATGCATTCATCCGTGGAAGAAGCTGAAAGGATTGAAAGATAAAGCCCACCTCCCGGCTTCGGATTCTGGCAAGCTCCCCTTCGTCCAGCTCTTGTATCGGCCGTCCGTGCAGGATATATTCACCGCTGGTTGGTGTATCCAGGCAGCCCAGGATATTCATCATTGTGGATTTTCCAGAGCCGGAGGGCCCCAGAATGGCTACGAATTCGCCTTTATCCACAGAAAAGGAAACATCCTTGAGTACCCGGTGATCCTCTTCACCCATGTGGTATATTTTTTCTATGCTGCGCATGACAACAATGGGTTCTGACACGTAATCATCCCCCTTCATCGGTTGCGCATAGCTGCCATAGGTGTGATCATGACAACGTCACCCTTTGGAATGAGCACTGTTTCACCGGACTTAACACCATCCAGCACCTGCACGATGGTGCCGTTGTTGATGCCCAGCAACAACGGCTGCCGCACAATCTCTTCGCCGCGACTGTAGCAATAGATATAAGGCTGATTGTCTTCATCAAACTGGACAGCATTCAGTGTAATGGTGGTTGCCATCAGCGCTTTGTCCTTCAAAACGGTGACCTCAGCACTCATCCCCATGCGCAGCGTTCCATCCTGGGGTACGGATACCTTGGCATCGTAATAGGCGATGTTGCCATTTACGGTGGCTTCCCGGTCAATTTCCGAAATGTTTCCGGTCAGCGTCTTATTAAGCGCGTTGATGTAAACTGTGACCTCCATGCCAATGCTCAAAGCGCCAACATCGTATTCGTCCACGCGGAAAGCTACGACCGGATGATCATAATCTGCGATCCTGAACAGATTCTTGCCGGTAGCCACGGTATCGTCCACATCCACATAGATTTCGGCCAAAACGCCGTTCATGCCCGCTTCCACACGGCTGCCGCTCTTGGGAATGATGATATCATCGTCTTCCTTGACGACTGCCCCTTCCTCAATGGGAAGCGTCTTGACGCGAACGGGGGAGGAGGCTGTTACCACCTTTTCATCGCCCGGTTCCACATTGCCGGAAAAGCTGTAATAGGTCACAATATCCTGGGTCTTTGCTGTTTCCTCATCATAAACCGCCTGCTGGGGCCGCAGGAAGAGGCCGTAGGCGGCGATCAGGGCCAGCGCCAAGAAAAGCGCACCCCAGATGATTTTCCGTGTCCGCTTTTTCCGAGATTGCATGTTACTACCTCCAGATCAGTTTTACGAGATATAAAATATATTATCTGTATGAACGAAACATGAAATGCGGGAAAAATGATAAAGACAACACGGAGCTATATCTTGTGCAACCGGTATATCGCAGGAAAAAAAGCTTGTCCAATTCCATGAAAACAAAACAATATAGAGACTTGGCTAATAAATGTTCGGAAAAAATGTTGACATAAGGGCAAATATGTGATATCGTGTGAAAATAGTTCGGAAAGGATGTGGCAATGATGACACTGCTTCTCAAGGGGAACGATTCCTTGAGGAGAGGTGCAAGCCTTTGCGGAAAGGGCTGGAATTTCGAATAGGTGTCTGGAAGCAGCGGCTTTTGAGGAAGGCCGGTGCGTTTTTGCTTTATTGGACAAGTTATAAGGAGAGGAATTTACATGAAAAAAGTTGCTGTGATTATGGGGAGCGAAAGCGACCTGCCGGTGCTCAAGGACGCGTTTGACAAACTGAAGGGTTTGGGGATCCCCTATGAAGCCCATGTGTACTCCGCCCACCGCACCCCTTTGGAGGCCGCGGCTTTTGCCAGAAACGCGCGGGATAATGGCTTTGGCGTGATCATTGCCGCCGCCGGGAAGGCTGCCCATCTGGCCGGGGCACTGGCGGCACAGACGACGCTTCCGGTGATTGGCATCCCCATCAAATCCTCCCTGGACGGACTGGATGCGCTTTTGTCCACTGTGCAGATGCCCACAGGCATCCCGGTAGCAACCGTAGCCATTGACGGGGCAGGGAACGCGGCGCTGCTTGCAGCGCAGATACTGGCTGTAAGCGAAGAAGGTCTGGCGGTTCGTTTGAGCAGCATGCGGGATGCCATGCGCCAGGCGGTTTTGGCAAAGGACAATAGTCTGAATGTGTGATAGGGAGGATGCAAAGATGACGAAGCTGGAGCAGGTATACGAGGGCAAAGCCAAAAAGGTGTTCCGCACTGACGATCCCGATATTTTTCTGGTAGATTACAAGGATGACGCTACCGCCTTCAATGGCCTGAAAAAGGGCTCCATCGCCGGCAAGGGTGCCATCAACAACCGTGTAACGAATCATTTGATGAAGCTTCTGGAGAAGGAGGGCATCCCCACACATTTTGTGGCCGAGCTTTCACCCAGGGAAACGCTGGTGAAGAAAGTGACCATCGTGCCGCTGGAAGTGATTGTACGCAACATCGCTGCAGGGTCTTTGTCCAAACGGTTGGGGTTGCCGGAAGGCACAAAGCTATCAAAAACGGTTCTTGAGTACTGCTACAAGGACGATGCACTGGGCGACCCCATGGTCAACGATTACCACATCGCCGCCATGGGCTGGGCCACCAATGATGAGGTTAAGCTGATAGCCGCCTACGCGCTGAAGGTGAACGATATCCTTTCCGCTTACTTGAAAGATTTGAATATCGAGCTGATCGATTTCAAGCTGGAGTTCGGCAAAACCGCTGACGGGACCATTGTACTGGCAGACGAGATTTCGCCGGATACCTGCCGCTTTTGGGACAGCCGCACCCACGAAAAGCTGGACAAGGACCGTTTCCGCCGGGACCTGGGCGGTGTGGAAGACGCGTACCAGGAGATTCTACAGCGCCTTCTGGGGGAGTAAATGAAGCAGCTTGCATTTTCCGATAAGGTGCATGAGGAGTGCGGCGTATTTGGCATCTGGCGCAAGGATGGTTTGGGCGTGGTGGCTCCCACTTACCACGGGCTGTATGCCTTGCAGCATAGAGGCCAGGAAAGCTGTGGCATTGCGGTGAACAAGGACGGGGTTATCACCTGCCATAAAGACGTGGGGCTGGTCAATGACGTCTTCACCAAAGAGGTGCTGCAGGGGATGAAGGACGGCCAGGCCGCGGTGGGCCACTGCCGCTATGCCACTACCGGTAGCCACAACAGGGGCAACGCCCAGCCGCTGCTTATCAACCATTTGAAGGGCGGTATGGCCCTTTGCCACAACGGCAATCTCACCAATGCCTCCGAGTTGCGGGAAATTTTGGAAGAGCGTGGTGCGATCTTTCATACCACCTCCGATACGGAGGTGATCGCCTACACCATCACCCAGGAAAGGCTAAACACCCCCTCTATTGAGGATGCTGTTTCAAGGACCATGGAGCACATCAAGGGTGCCTATTCCATTGTGCTCATGAGCCCGCAGAAAGTGATTGCAGCCAGGGACCCTATGGGCTTTCGGCCGCTTTGCATTGGCAAAATCGGCGAAGGCGGGTATGTTTTCGCCAGTGAAACCTGCGCGCTGGACGCCATCGGCGCGGAATATGTGCGCGACGTACTGCCCGGTGAAATTGTGGTGGCGGGGGAACAGGGGCTTTACAGCATTCCCCCCAAAGAAAAATGCAAACGAAGCTTGTGTGTATTTGAATTTATTTACTTTTCCCGCCCCGACTCAGCGATCGATGGCGCCAGCGTGCATGTGGCACGCCTTCGTGCGGGGGCATTCCTGGCGTTGGAACACCCTGTGCAGGCGGATGTGGTAGTGGGCGTTCCGGATTCGGGCATTGACGCTGCCATCGGGTATTCCAGGCAAAGCGGTATTCCTTACGGGCTGGGCTTTATCAAAAACAAGTACATCGGCCGCACGTTTATCCAGCCGGAACAATCCCAGCGGCAAAACGCCGTACATATCAAGCTGAACGTCATCACATCCACCGTAAAGGGCAAACGGGTGGTGCTGGTTGACGATTCTGTTGTCCGGGGTACTACCAGTGCAAGAATCGTAAAGCTTTTACGAGACGCCGGGGCAACGGAGGTGCACCTGCGTTTGTCCGCACCTCCATTCAAACACCCCTGCTATTTCGGCACCGATATCGATTCTACGGAAAATCTGCTGGCCCATAACCACTCGGTGGATGAGATGCGTGAAATCATCGGCGTGGACAGTCTTGGTTTTTTGAATACCGCTTTTTTGGACAAGCTGGCGGACCATGATTGCGGCGGTTTCTGCACTGCATGCTTCACCGGGGAATACCCGGTGCCTCCGCCGAAAAGCACAAGAAAATCCCGTTTTGAAGCACCAATCACCAACAAAGAGTAAGCGCAAGGAGATGCCTATGAAAAGCGAGAGCGAAAGCTACAAGGCGGCAGGGGTAGACATCACCGCCGGATACAAGGCCGTGGAACTGATGAAAAGCCACGTTGCCCGCACCATGATCCCGGGCGTTTTGAGTGGGATCGGGGGATTTGGCGGGCTATTTGAGCTGGATGTAGAAGGAATGAAAAAGCCCGTGCTGGTGTCGGGCACCGACGGCGTGGGCACAAAGCTGAAGATCGCTTTTTCAATGGACAAGCATGATACTGTGGGCATCGACTGCGTGGCCATGTGCGTCAATGATGTCATTTGCTGCGGGGCAAAGCCCCTTTTCTTTTTGGACTATGTGGCTGTGGGCAAAAATTTGCCGGAACGTGTGGCCGCAATCGTGTCTGGTGTGGCCGAAGGCTGCGTTCGGGCCGGATGTGCGCTGATCGGCGGGGAAACGGCGGAGATGCCGGGCTTTTATCCGGTTGACGAGTATGATCTGGCCGGGTTTACCGTAGGTGTGGTGGACAAGGACAAGATCATTGACAACGAAAAGACGAGACCGGGAGACGTGTTGATTGCTTTGCCCTCCTCCGGTGTGCATTCCAACGGTTTTTCCCTGGTGCGCAAGGTTTTTAATGCACAGAGTGATATCCTGCACAGGTATCAGTCGGAATTGCAAAAATCCCTGGGCGAAGAACTGCTTACTCCCACAAAAATATATGTAAAGCCTGTTCTCGCCTTGCTCAAAGTGATAAATGTGCTGGGTATCTCGCACATCACCGGCGGCGGGTTTTATGAGAATATACCGCGGGCCCTGCCCAAGGGTCTATGCGCCCGCATCGAAAAAGCGGCGGTGAAAACGCAGCCTATCTTCCACTTGATTGCAAAAACCGGGAATGTTCCCGAGAAGGATATGTTCAACACCTTTAACATGGGGGTTGGCATGTTATTGACCGTGCCCAAGGCACAGGCAGACAAGGCGCTTGAAATCCTCCGTGCCCAGGGGGAGGATGCATACATCATAGGCGAGGTGGCATCGGGAGAGGACGGCGTGCAGCTATGGTAAGGGTGGCTGTTCTGGTATCCGGCGGCGGTACCAACCTGCAGGCCATCATCGACGCCAAAGCTGCGGGGAAGATTCCAAGCGGTGAGATCGCGCTTGTGGTATCGGGCCAGGAGGATGCCTTTGCCCTTGAACGGGCGAGGATGGCAGGCATTCCCACATTGGTGGCGAAAAAAGATAAGAGAATGGCGCTTCATGCGTATGGAGAGCTTCTTCTATCCATCCTAAGTCAAAACGCCATCGGTTTTGTGGTGCTGGCAGGCTTTCTTACCATCCTGCCGGAAAACGTGATCCGCGCTTATGAAGGCCGTATCATCAATGTTCACCCAAGCCTCATCCCTGCCTTTTGCGGAGCGGGGTATTACGGCCTGAAGGTGCACGAGGCGGCTTTGGCGTACGGTGTGAAAGTGACGGGGGCCACCGTTCATTACGTAAACGAGGTTCCTGACGGCGGCAAAATCATTGCACAGAAGGCGGTTGACGTACTGCCATGCGATTCGCCGGAAACGCTGCAAAAGCGCGTGATGGTGGAGGCGGAATGGCAGCTTTTGCCCAAGGCTGTGGAGGATTGCTGCCGGGAGATTTTTCAATCGGGGAGGGATTGCAGTGAAGCCGGTTGACTTTTTTGAAACCCTATCACAAAATTCATATCCGGGCCGGGGCATTTTGCTTGGCCGAACAGGTGAATATGCCGTGATGGCCTATTTCATCATGGGCCGCAGCGAAAACAGCCGCAACCGCGTGTTTGTGAATTGGGAGGGCGGCATCCGTACCGAGGCCTTCGATCCGGAAAAGCTTATAGATCCATCACTCATCATCTATGCGCCAGTTCGCCTTGTGGGGGATCAAACCGTTGTCACCAATGGTGACCAAACCGATACCATTGTGAACTGTTTGCGAGATGGAAAAACCTTTGAGGAAGCGCTTCGCACACGCACCTTTGAGCCGGACGCGCCCAACTTTACGCCCCGCATCAGCGGCCTCCTATCTGTGAAGGAGGGCAATTGCTCCTACCGCCTTTCGATTTTGAAAAGCGGTGATGGCAATCCGGCTGTCGCGCAGCGGTTCTTTTTCGAGTATCCGGAGCCCGTTCTTGGAGAGGGGCATCTGATTCATACCTACAAAGGCGACGGAAACCCTATTCCATCCTTCGAGGGGGAACCTGTGCGCGTGATACTGACGGAAACGAATGTCGATGCTTTTGCCCAGGGGCTATGGGAAAGCCTGAATCCAGACAATAAGGTATCGCTGTTTGTGCGATACATCCGTCTGTCGGATGGAGAAACGTACACGCGTATCATCAACAAAAACAAGAAGTAAGTGAGGCGAAAGATAATGGCCGGGGAGCTGGCACTAAAATACGGCTGCAATCCCAATCAAAAACCGTCCCGTATATTTCTGCGGGACGGGGAGTTGCCCATTGAGGTTTTGGGCGGCAGGCCTGGGTATATCAATTTGTTGGACGCGCTGAACGGCTGGCAATTGGTAAGGGAGCTTAAGGCCGCTACCGGCATGCCTGCCGCGGCTTCCTTCAAGCATGTAAGCCCGGCTGGGGCTGCGGTGGGTCTTCCCTTAAACGATGTGCTCCGGCAGATTTATTTTGTGGGGAATAAAGCGCTCTCACCTTTGGCCTGTGCGTACGCCAGGGCACGGGGCGCCGACCGTATGTCCTCCTTCGGGGATTTTATCGCTCTTTCAGATGTGTGCGATGTGGAGACATCGCTTTTAATCAAGCCGGAAGTATCCGACGGCGTCATCGCGCCGGGATATGCTCCGGAGGCACTGGAGATTTTGAAGGCCAAGCGCAACGGTGCCTACAATATCGTGAAGATCGACCCGGACTATGTACCTGATCCCATCGAACAGAAAGATGTTTTCGGCGTCACCTTTGAGCAAGGCCGGAACGAACTGAAAATCGATGAATCACTCCTTCAAAACGTGGTAACAGCCAATAAGGCCATTCCGGAAGATGCAAAAAGAGATCTGCTGATTTCACTGATCACACTGAAGTACACCCAGTCAAATTCTGTTTGCTATGCTTTAAACGGCCAGGTGATCGGCGTTGGGGCCGGGCAGCAGTCCCGCATCCATTGCACCCGACTGGCAGGCAGCAAGGCGGACAACTGGTGGCTGAGGCAGCATCCCAAGGTGCTGGCGCTGCCCTTTGCCTCTACGTTAGGCCGCCCCGACAGGGACAATACCATCGATTTATACATCTCCGATGATTGCGGTGATGTGCTGGGGGAAAACAACTGGCATCAGTTTTTCATTGTACGGCCGGAGCCACTTACCCCTGGGGAGCGCCGGGATTGGTTGGATAAATTAACGGGAGTATCTCTGGGCAGCGATGCTTTCTTCCCCTTCGGGGACAATATCCAACGGGCACGGCGCAGCGGTGTCCAGTATGTGGCTCAGCCCGGCGGTTCCGTGCGGGACGACCAGGTGATCTCAGCCTGCGATGCGTACGGCATGGCCATGTGCTTTACGGGCATCCGCCTGTTCCACCACTGATGGGAGGGAGCGCCATGAAACTATTGCTGGTGGGCGGTGGCGGCCGGGAGCATGCCATCCTTTCAAAGCTTCGGGAAAACTCAAAAGTCAAGGAAATATATGTCCTTCCAGGCAATGGTGGCATGGAGGGGGAGGCCATCTGCGTGCCCATCAAGGCTACCGACGTGCAGGCCATCACAGCCTTCGCCAAGGAAAAGGCTGTTGATTTCGCTGTGGTCGCCCCGGATGACCCCCTGTGCCTGGGGCTGGTGGATCTGCTCAATGAGGCCGGCATCCCCGCCTTCGGCCCGGACAAGAAAGCCGCCATGATTGAAGGCAGCAAGGTTTTCAGCAAAAATCTCATGAAAAAGTACGGCATTCCCACCGCAGCCTATGAAACGTTTGACGATGCACAGGCGGCATTGAAATACGTAAACAACTGCCAATATCCCGTTGTCATCAAGGCGGATGGCCTGGCGCTGGGCAAGGGTGTGCTGATTTGCAATGCCAGGGCTGAGGCAGAGGATGCTATCCGCAGCATCATGGAGGAGAAAATCTTTGGCACGTCGGGCAGCTGGGTTGTCGTTGAAGAATTCCTGATGGGACCGGAAGTGTCTGTATTATGCTTTACCGACGGGAAGACCGTAAAGCCCATGGTTTCCTCCATGGACCACAAGCGGGCGCTGGATTTTGACCAGGGACTCAATACCGGCGGCATGGGCGCTGTGGCTCCCAACCCCTATTACACGGAGGAGTTGGCATCAAGGTGCATGAAGGAAATCTTTCTTCCCACCATCGATGCCATGAACCGGGAAGGTCGCACCTTCCGGGGCTGCCTGTTCTTTGGCCTGATGCTGACAGCATTTGGGCCCAAGGTGATCGAATACAATTGCCGTTTTGGCGACCCGGAAACGCAGGCGGTGCTGCCGCTTTTGCAAAGTGACCTATTGACCATCCTGCAATCAACTGTGGATGGGACGCTAGATAAAACGGATGTTTCCTTTTCCACCGGTGCTTCCTGTTGTGTGGTGGCGGCCAGCGGCGGCTATCCCATAGCCTATGAGACCGGCAAGGAAATCAACGGGCTGGATGGTACGAGGGAACCGGACATATACCATTTCCACGCTGGCACAAAGCGGTTGGAGGACGGAAAAATCGTTACCTCCGGCGGGCGGGTGCTGGGCATCACCGCTGTGGCGGATTCGCTTGAAGAAGCGGTGGAAAAAGCCTATCGCGCATGTGAAGCCGTTTCTTTTGAAAAGATGCACCTACGCCATGATATCGGGCAGCAAGCCCTGAAGGCTTATACCAATTCAAAACCTTAACGCATCGTCACTGCGGACCATTTCGCGCATGACGGCGTCGTTTTCCGCTCCACGTAGCGCTGCTACGCGTCGCTTAGGCTCCTTGCCCTGCGCAAAAATTTCTCAGCTTTGAATGCGTTCATGTTTTTCATTGGTATTGAAAAAGATAAGGGGGGACCGGCATGCCTGTTTTCCGTTTGTATGTTGAGAAAAAAGCACCTTATGCCGTGGAGGCCGCGCAGCTTCTTCAAGAAATCCGCGTCCTGATGGGGATTGAAAGCGTAACAGAATTGCGCCTGCTCAACCGCTATGATGTGGAGGGCATCGACCAGGCGCTTTTTGAAACATGCAAGCCTGTCGTTTTTTTTGAGCCGCAGCTTGACAATGCCTATCATGAACTGCCTTTTATCAATGGTACGGTCTTTGCCGTGGAGCCTCTGCCCGGACAATTCGACCAGCGGGCCGATTCCTGCGCGGAGTGCATTGCGCTTGTGATAAAGGGTGAGCGGCCCACTGTGCGTACTGCCAGGGTGTATGTGCTTGGCGGGAATCCTTCGGAGGATGAAATCCAGCGGATCAAAAAGTATGTGATCAACCCTGTGGAAAGCCGGGAAGCTTCCCTTTACGACCGCGATACGTTGAAAATGGATTATCTGGAACCGGAGGATATTGAGGTGTTGCACGGCTTCCGCAAGCTGGACAGGGACGCCGTGGGGGAGTTTGTACGCAAGTACGGCCTGGCCATGGATGCGGAGGACCTGCTCTTTTGCCAGAATTATTTCCTTACGGAAAACCGTGACCCCACCTTGACGGAAATCCGCATGATCGACACCTATTGGTCCGACCACTGCCGGCATACCACCTTCCTCACGGTATTGGATGAGGTCAATATCGAAAAGGAGCGGGTGGAAAAGGCTTTTCTGCGTTACCTGAAGCTTCGCGATGCGGTGCATGAGGGAAAGGACAAGCCTGTCACGCTCATGGACATTGCCACCATCGGAGCCAAGTACCTGAAAAAGCAGGGCAAGCTATTAAACCTGGACGTATCCGATGAAATCAACGCCTGTTCCATTGAAATCACCGTGGATGTGGACGGAAGGCCCGAGCCTTGGCTTTTGATGTTCAAAAACGAAACGCACAACCATCCCACGGAGATCGAGCCCTTCGGCGGTGCGGCCACCTGCATCGGCGGAGCCATCCGCGACCCTCTATCAGGACGTACCTACGTGTATCAGGCCATGCGGGTGACCGGTGCGGCGGACCCGCTGGTTCCGTTGGAAAAAACGCTGCCTGGCAAGCTGCCCCAACGCAAGATTACCACCACCGCCGCGGCGGGCTACAGCTCCTACGGCAACCAGATCGGCCTGGCAACCGGTTTTGTGGATGAAGTCTACCATCCTGGCTATGTGGCCAAGCGCATGGAAATCGGCGCGGTGTTGGGCGCTGCCCCCAAGGCAAGCGTCCGCCGGGAGACGCCTGCCCCCGGCGACGCCGTGGTACTTCTGGGTGGCCGCACAGGCCGGGACGGCTGCGGCGGGGCTACGGGTTCCAGCAAGTCCCACAAGCTGACCAGCATTGATACCTGCGGCGCAGAGGTGCAAAAGGGCAACGCGCCTACAGAGCGCAAGCTTCAAAGGCTGTTCCGCAATCCCGATGTCACCCGCCTCATCAAGCGCTGCAACGATTTCGGGGCCGGGGGTGTATCTGTCGCCATAGGTGAGCTGGCTGATGGGTTGAACATTAATCTTGACGCCGTGCCTAAAAAGTACGAGGGCTTGAGCGGCACCGAGCTTGCCATCTCCGAAAGCCAGGAGCGCATGGCTGTGGTGCTTTCCCCGGAGGATGTGCAAGCCTTCCTAACGGAAGCCCGGAAAGAGAATATTGAAGCCACTGTCGTAGCTCATGTGAAGGAGCAAAAGCGCTTGACCATGACCTGGCGGGGAAAAACCATTGTGGATGTAAGCCGGGAATTTTTGAACTCCAACGGCGCTCAAAAGCATACCTCCGCCTGGGTGAAGCAGGGTGAAATCATCAAGAAGGATACACTGACTGGAACGCTAAAGGAAAAACTGACTGCACTGATGTCCGACTTGAACGTATGCGGAAAAAAGGGATTGGTGGAGCGGTTCGATTCCACCATCGGCGCGGGAACGGTGGTCATGCCCTTTGGCGGCAAGCGCCAGTTGACGCCGGTTCAAACCATGGCTGCCAAGATGCCAGTGGAGACAGGGGATACTTCGGTCTGCTCCGGCATGGCGTATGGTTTCAATCCATACCTGATGGAGCAAGACCCCTATGAGGGAGCATACCTGGCGGTGGCGGAAAGCATTGCCAAGCTGACAGCGGCGGGCTTTTCCCGAAAGGATGCGTACCTTACGTTCCAGGAATATTTCGAGCGGCTGGGCATAAAGCCCGAGCGCTGGGGCAAGCCCTTGGCGGCGCTCCTTGGCGCGCTGGACGCACAGCTTGATTTCGGGATCGCCGCTATCGGGGGAAAGGACAGCATGTCTGGCTCCTTTGAGAATCTGGATGTGCCGCCGACATTGGTTTCCTTTGCCGTGGCACCCGGACGGGCGGAGTATGTGTCCTCCCCCGAGTTCAAGCAGCCGGGCCACAAGGTGGTTTTGCTTTCGGCTGATCCCCTCAACGATCCGAATGGTTTTTTGCAAACGCTGGACATGGTGGAAACGCTTCTTCATCAAAAGAAAGCCTGCTCAGCCTGGGCCGTGGGCTTTGGCGGCATTGCAGAAGGAATCGTGAAAATGGCGCTGGGGAACCAAATCGGGTTTGCACTCAGCGAAGCATTTGCCGGCGATTTGTTTGCTTTGCAATATGGCAGCTTTATTCTGGAGCTTTCGGAGGATATGCCTGTCGGGGAAGCCCTGGGCCATACAACGGAAGCTTATACCTTTGCAACCTACGGCGAGACAGTTGACCTGACTGTGGTGCAGGAAGCCTGGGAAAGCAAGCTGGAGTCTGTTTTTCCTTACCGCAGCAAAACATCGGTTGACAAGCCTGATGTTTTCTCCTATGCTGTAGATGGGCGTGTTTCCCCAAAGATTGGTTGTGCCCGCCCCCGTGCCTTTATTCCCGTGTTCCCCGGCACCAACTGCGAGGTGGACACGGTGCGCGCGCTTTACCGTGCCGGTGCGGATGCCGATGTGTTTGTATTGAACAACCTTTCGCCTTCCGCCATTTCGGATAGCTTGCTGGATGCCCAAAGGCGGATAAACAATTGCCAGATGATCGTGCTTCCCGGCGGATTTTCAGCCGGCGACGCGCCGGCTGGCTCCGGCAAGTTCATTACCGCTTTCTTTAGAAATCCCCGCATGAAGGACAGTGTTCATGATCTTTTGTTCAAGCGGGACGGGCTGATGCTCGGCATCTGCAACGGCTTTCAGGCGTTGATCAAGCTGGGTCTTTTACCCTATGGGGAAATCATCGATACGGATGAAAGCTGCCCCACCCTGACCTACAATGTCATCGGCCGCCATCAGAGCATGCTTACACATACCCGGGTCGCATCCAACAAATCCCCTTGGCTAAGCAGGTGCCGGGTGGGGGATATCCACACCATCGCCATATCCCACGGCGAAGGCCGTTTTGTGGCCCCGGAGGCGCTGATTTTAAAGCTTGCCAAAGAGGGGCAAATCGCTACCCAGTATGTGGACCTAACAGGGGAACCTACCATGGCTCTGCCGTATAATCCCAATGGCTCCTATGCGGCCATTGAGGCCATTTCCTCTCCGGACGGGCGGATTTTGGGAAAGATGTGCCACACCGAGCGCAGCGGGGAACACCTGTACAAGAACGTGGACGGCAACAAGCTCCAGCCCCTTTTCGAAGGCGGAGTTGATTACTTCCAGTAATATCGAGAAAATGGCTTTGCCATTTTCTCGAATCTGCACGACTCACTTATAGCCTTTGCACTGTCCTGCGCTTCGCTTGTCCTGTGCAAGGCATACGGCCAGTGAATCGTGTAAGGAATGCTTGCTTCGCAAACGCCCCGCCCGGTCCGGAAGCTCTATCGTCGCCTTGCTTCGCTATCGCTCGGACGGCTCGTTTCGCTTCCCGCCTTCGCCCTGCCCATTCCCGCCACTGGCGGGGGCATGGTTACGGCGCCAGTAAAGCCGGGTGAGACGATTATAAACGAGGGGATTCGGCCCCTCGTTGCTCCCTGAGAATTTTGCTATCAACAGTATGTGGCTGATGAGAGTGACAGTTGGAGGCGGATTGATTTTGGATCACAGCGGATACGTGAGCCCCTTTTCCACCCGGTATGCCAGCCGGGAGATGCAGTATGTGTTTTCAGATGACAACAAATTCAAGACCTGGCGCAGGCTTTGGCTGGCTTTGGCGAAAGCAGAGAATAAGCTGGGCTTGCCTGTCACCCAGGTGCAGATTGACGAGCTTGCTTCTCATTTGGAGGATATCAACTACGACGATGCCAATCGCCGTGAAAAGGAATGCCGCCACGACGTGATGAGCCATGTCTATGCCTATGGGTTGCAATGTCCCAAGGCTCAGGGCATCATCCACCTGGGGGCAACCTCCTGCTATGTGGGGGACAACACCGACATCATCGTCATGAAGCAGGGCCTTGCAATCATCCGCCGCAAGCTGCTAAACGTGTTGGCGTTGCTGGCGAAATTTTCGGAAGAACACAAGGGGCTGCCGGCACTGGCCTATACCCACCTGCAGCCTGCCCAGCTGACCACTGTGGGCAAGCGGGCCACGCTGTGGATGAACGAGCTGCATATGGATTTTCTGGAAATACAGCAGCGCATGGAGAACCTTGCTCTTCTGGGCAACAAGGGCACCACCGGCACCCAGGCCAGCTTTGTGGAACTGTTTGACGGCGACGGTGAAAAGGTGAAGGCCCTGGAAGCGGACATCGCCGCAGAGATGGGTTTTTCAAAAGTCGTGCCCGTATCCGGGCAAACCTACTCCCGTAAGGTGGATTATCAGGTGGTGAGCGCCCTTGCCGGAATAGCTCAGAGCGCCAGTAAGTTTTCCTATGACCTGCGGCTTTTGCAAAGCTTCAAGGAGATAGAGGAACCATTTGAGGAAAGCCAAATCGGCTCCTCCGCCATGCCCTACAAGCGCAACCCAATGCGGTCCGAGCGCATCACGGCTCTTTCGCGGTATGTGATGGTGGATGTGCTGAACTCCGCCTTCACTGCCGGGACCCAGTGGTTCGAACGCACCCTGGATGACAGCGCCAACCGCCGTATCGCTGTGGCGGAGGCGTTTTTGGGTGTGGATGCCATCCTGAATATCCTGCTCAATGTATGCGACGGGCTGGTGGTGTATCCCCAGGTGATCCACCGCAGGGTGATGGAAGAATTGCCTTTCATGGCCAGCGAAAACATTCTCATGGACGCGGTGAAGCAAGGCGGTGACAGGCAGGAGTTGCATGAAAGAATCCGCGTTCATGCCCAGGCTGCGGCCAAGGTGGTAAAGGAGCAGGGCGGGAAAAACGACCTGCTGGACCGCATTGCAAGCGATGCAGCGTTTGGCCTGAACATGGAAGACATGCAAAAGCTACTGGACCCCAGCCGTTTTATCGGCCGCAGCCGGGAACAGGTGGAAGAATATCTGAGCGAGGTCATCTATCCGCTGCTGAAAGAATACAATGCCCAGGGAGAAACGTATGAACTGACCGTGTAGAGAGGAGAGAAAACATGCCCTTCATTGACTTAAAGGTAAGCGTTGCACTGACCACTGCCCAGGAAGATAGCGTAAAGCAAAAGCTGGGCAAGGCCATTTCGCTGATTCCCGGCAAGAGCGAAACCTGGCTGATGCTGAACATTCAGCCGGAATGCCATCTGTACTTTCAGGGCACCAATGGTGAACCTACCGCTATGGCAGAAGTGAAACTGTTTGGCTCCTCCTCACCTTCCGCCTATCAAAAGATGACTGCGGAGGTCACAAAAATCTTGAACAGCGAGCTGGGTATACCCCAAAACCGTGTGTTCGTCAAGTATGAGGAAGCGCAGCATTGGGGATGGAACGGGAACAATTTTTAGTCTGACGATAAATGTGTGCCCTTTTCGCTTCAGAAAGCGGAAAGGGTGTCTTTTTTTCTTGAAATCTGGCGGACACAGGCTGTAATGTGGTACAATGAATCATATCTTTGCAAAGGAATCGCCTTATCGATGAATGTTTTGCCGCCCGATTTGCCGCAGTCGCTGGATTCCGGCATGAATCTTATGGACAAGCTGGTAAGGGAAGACAGAATTGAAGAATGTGTCTTTACAGGCGAATGCTATGCCGGAGAGAACTTAAAGGGACTGGATGCTTTACGGTGCCGGTTTGTGAAATGCGACTTTTCCGGCTGCAATTTTGAGCAGGCAGGTTTCCGGGACACGGCATTCGAGGCTTGCGACTTTTCCAACTGCAATTTCACAAAGGCAGCCTTTACGCGGGTGGTGTTTCAGGGCTGCAAGCTGATGGGTGCGGACTTTGTGGAAGCATCTTTGCGCCATGTACGGTTTTATGATGCAAGCGGCGGGTATGTGAACTTTGCCGACAGCAAGGTGCAGGATACGGCCTTTGAAAAAAGCAGGCTGCCGAATGCCGCGTTTTTACGGTGCAGGCTGACCGCTTGTTTTGATTCGTGCGATATGCAGCAATCGCTGTTTGAGCAGACACCTTTGAAGGATGTTGATCTGCGCACATGCAAGCTTCAGGGGTTTCAAACGACACTCCATGATTTGAAGGGAGCTATTGTAACCGCCTCGCAGGCGGCGGACCTGGCTGTACTGCTGGGGCTAGTCATTAAGGAACGGGACGATTGATAAGGAGGAACAACCATGATGAACATCGGCTGTCATCTGTCAGCCTCCAAGGGCTATTTGCATATGGGGCAGGAAGCGGTACAAATCAACGCCAATACCTTTCAATTTTTCACCAGGAATCCAAGAGGCGGTGCGGCGAAAGAGATTGATCCCAAGGATGTGGCTGCCTTCCTGGATCTTGCTCGTGAGCACAATTTCTGCAAAATATTGGCTCACGCACCTTATACGCTCAATGCCAGCGCCGCCACGGATAACATCCGGGAGTTTGCCCGCAATACCATGGCGGATGATTTGCGTCGAATGGAGTACACAAAAGGCAGCATGTACAACTTCCATCCCGGCAGCCATGTACAGCAAGGGGTGGAGGAAGGCATCCGCCTGATTGCGCAAATGCTGAACGAAATCCTTTGGCCGGAAATGACGACACTTGTGCTGTTGGAGACTATGTCCGGCAAGGGGAGCGAAGTGGGCGGCAGATTTGAAGAGTTGCGTGAGATCATCAATAGAGTAAATTTAAAGGACAAGCTTGGCGTGTGCCTGGACACCTGCCATGTGCATGATGCGGGATACGATGTGGTTCATGACCTGGACGGCGTATTAACCCAGTTTGACAAAGTGATCGGGCTTGACCGGCTTGCGGCCATCCACATCAACGATACCAAGAATCCCGTTGGCAGCCACAAGGACAGGCATGAAAAAATCGGGGAAGGGCATCTGGGACTGGAGACGCTGACGCGGGTCATCAACCACCCGGCATTGCGCAACCTGCCGTTTTATCTGGAGACGCCCAACGAGCTGGAGGGTTATCAAAAAGAAATCGCGCTTTTGCGCAGCGTGTATAAGGATTAACTAAAAGGAAGGCTCCTATGTTCAAACGCAAGGATTGGCTGGTTATCGTCATCGCGCTTCTGTTGGCACTGGGACTGTTTGTGCTTACCAGAAGCGGCATCCGTTTGGGTGTACCAGGCGGAGCTGATCCCCTGCGCGTGCTGACGGAAGTGGTGCCATCTTCCCAATCGGGCGTGCAACCCGAAGCCACCCAGGGGAATGCCTTGGCGTACCTTGTGTTATCGGTAGGGAATACACGCTATCATCCTCTGCCAATCTTTAAAGAAACATCCTACCGCCTGCGCCAGGCGGACGGCAGGGAAAACGTGTTCCATGTGACATTGGACAGTGTACATATGGAAAGCGCTACCTGTGATAATCAGGATTGTATCAAGCAGGGGACGGTCAATCTTGAAAACCGTGATGCGCGTGTGCTCAGGAACATGATCATCTGCCTGCCCAATCAGGTTGTTTTGGAACTGATTACGCCGCAGGAAGCAGGGGAATAAGCATAGTGAGAAAAAAGACGGAGCGGTTGGCACTGATGTCTGTTCTGTTGGCATTGATGCTTGTATTGGGATATATTGAGTCACTAATCCCCCTGGGTGTGGGGATACCAGGCATCAAACTGGGTTTGGCCAACGGCGTTCTGCTTTTTGCCCTTTACATGCTGAGTGTAAAGGAAGCATTGGTATTGATGATTCTTAAGGTGACGGTACCATTGTTGTATATACCAGGCTATATGCAAACGATCATGTATAGCATGGCAGGATCGTTTTTAAGCATGGCTGCCATGCTGCTTGTAAAGCATATACGGGGTATCAGCATGCTGGGGGTAAGCGTTGTTGGGGCTGCCATGCACAATGTGGGACAGGTGCTGATGGCCATGCTGATTTTGCAAACGGAATCGCTTCTGTATTATCTATCTGTATTGCTGGTAGCCGGTATCATTACAGGGTTCTTGACAGGTACCGCAGCGAGACTGGTTATACGATCGCTCAAAAAACCCGGCGGCATGCGGCCGGGTTGTCCATGAATACTCGGGTGCTGCAAAGCAGCGCCTGCCCGGCTGGGCAAGCGCTTTGCATGTATCATACTACTTAACGTTCTTGGCGGCGGCGATCAGAGCCTGAACGTAGCCCAGGGTGTCGGTCAGGGTGCTGCCGGAGACGGCATCCATGATGATTGTCTTCTTTTCGGCCTCTTCTTTGCCTTCCAGCTTGCCGGCAAAGTCGGTAGCGAAGGTTTCCAGGTCAGCAATGGTCTTGCCTGTCACGAAAGCCTCGATGGCCTGAAACGAAGTCAATAGGGGCTGGGTAGCACCGCCTTTGGCGGCCATGCTGCCGCTGTAGATATCCGAGTTTAGTCGTTTGGAGATAAGCACAAAACCGTCGGCATTTTTGAATGTATCGGGATTGGGAACGGTGTTTGTGTAAACAGCGGGATCTACATATTGGTATTCATCTAGCAGTGCATCAACGATCCTGTCGCCGTCCATAACGACGGTGGCGACACAGAATGCTTTGGTGCCATGGGCCGCATACTGCACCTGGCCAATTTTTGGCTCGGTAGAGGCAAACGCGGTAAAGGCAAGAATGGCAACCATAGCGGCAACAACCAGGAGAAGGACAATCTTGTTACGCATCGGGTATTCCTCCATGACTTGACGTTTTATCATGCGCCAATGACCTTGTGGCTTTATAATAAGGATGTCCTCCCGCCTTTACAACAAACAGACACAATCTGGAAAGGAATGTTGAATAGTTTCGACAAGATATCCTTATCCGGATCGTCTGAGAAGACAGGATGGCGAAAATCTGCAAACACAATTGACAGTGAAAAAATTAACGTGATATAATGCCAGCGTGCAGTACGCCGTTCCTCAGGCGTCTATATACATGGATAAAATGTATGGGGAAAGTTAGGTCATTTCGCTAAAAATGCGGATGTGGTGCTGGTATCGGCGCTGCTCTTTTTTGCTGTTTGGCAAAACTGATGGGCAAGGTGAGCACGTATTGCCTCGGATGAGATTACGGGATAGATTGCGCAGGAGGTATAAGATCATGGAAAAAAAGGCGCCGAAAAAACCACAGGGATGGCTGGTGCTGTTCCTGGTATCTTTGGTGGCAGCTCTGGCTTTGGCGGGAACCAACGAACTGACGAAAGACGCCATAGAACAGAGGAACCTGGAAGGCGCCAGCGCTGCCCGCAAGGCCGTCATGGCAGACGCGGATTCTTTTGAGCAACTGCAAGTACAAGAAGGAAGCGGCGTAGACAATGGCTACCGGGGACTTGCGGGTGGCCAGACGCTTGGCTATGTGGCACAATCTACGGTACAGGGCTATGCCGGACCAATTGAGGTGGTTGTCGGTATGGACTTGAATGGTACGCTCACCGGCATCTCTGTGGGCGGCACCAACTTTTCTGAGACCGCGGGTTTGGGATCCAAGGCCAAGGAGCCCGGCTTTACAGACCAATTCAAGGGTTTGGCGCTGCCCGCCAAGCTGCGTGACAATGTGGATGCCATTGCCGGTGCCACCATTACCTCCAACGCGGTAGTGCTGGGTGTTAACCAGGCGGGCACCTACATGGCTTCAGTGGCCGGCATCAGCGTGGAAGACAAAACACCAAGCCAGGTGAAGGTGGAAGGCAATACCGTTACCGTTACAAAGGACGGCTTTGGCGGGCCTATTGATATTACCATTACCGTGGATGACAATGGCGTTATCACCTCCATGGCCGTTGGCGGCGATCAGTTTGCCGAAACGCCAGGTTATGGTGCCAAGGCGAAGGAAGCGGCTTTCACAGACCAGTTTATTGGCAAGAGCGGAAAGCTGACGCTGAATGCGGATGTGGATTCTGTCTCCGGGGCGACCATCACTTCCTCTGCTGTGGTAAATGGCGTAAATGAAGCACTGGCGGCACTGCGCGGCGAAGCTGTAACAACACCGGAGCCTGCGCCCGAACCTACCCCTGCACCTGAGGGCCGCACCGCAAAAGCCACCAAGGAAGGCTTTGAAGGGCCTATCGAGGCTGTCATCATTGTGGATAATGAGGGAAAGATCGTTGGCATTACAATAGGCGAAAATGCCAGCTTCAATGAAACGCCTGGTTTTGGCACCAAGGTAAAGG
>JAEZLW010000157.1 GCA_023415145.1 Bacillota bacterium
CCCGACCGTATGACCTGTCGCAGCTAAGCGTAGTGCAGGATGACGCATGGGTCATACAGGGAAACCGTGCGAGATCAATAAAACGGCGAAGCCATTTTATTGAATTACAGATCATCATCATCCAGGCTGATATCGCTGAGGGCGTCTTCAACGTTAAAGTCTTCCAGGTCTTCTTCATCCAGAGAGAAGTCATCGTCAATGGTATCTTCATCACCGTCATCAAGCCTGCGCGGCGTCCGTTCGCCTTCTTCATCGCCCTCCAGGTCAAGCCGCCCGGCAGGCAATTCAACCGGCTCCAGATCGTCGTCGTCCAGCTCACGGATAATGATTTCCTGCTTGTCCTCAGCCAGTACCTTGATATCCAGCGCCAGGGACTGCAGTTCCTTGATGAGCACCTTGAAGCTTTCCGGCACGCCGGGGGCAGGGATGTTGTTCCCCTTGACAATGGATTCGTAGGTCTTTACGCGGCCCACCACGTCGTCAGACTTGACGGTGAGTATCTCCTGCAGTGTGTTGGCTGCACCGTAGGCTTCCAGCGCCCACACTTCCATTTCGCCAAAACGCTGGCCGCCGAATTGGGCCTTGCCACCCAGGGGCTGCTGCGTGACCAGAGAATAGGGGCCGGTGGAACGGGCGTGCATCTTGTCGTCCACCAGGTGATGCAGTTTCAGGAAGTACATGTAGCCCACGGTGACAGGGTTTTCAAAGGGTTCGCCGGTACGGCCATCGTAAAGAATGGTTTTGCCGTCGGTGCCCTTGCCCGCCATTTTCAGGCATTCCTCAATTTCTTCCTCTGTAGCGCCGTCGAACACGGGGGTGGCAATATGCCAGCCCAGCGTTTTGGCCGCCAGCCCCAAATGCACTTCCAGCACCTGGCCCAGATTCATACGGGAGGGAACGCCCAAGGGATTCAATACAATTTGCAGCGGCGTGCCGTCGGGCATGAAAGGCATATCCTCCTCACGAAGGATGCGGGAGATAACGCCCTTGTTGCCGTGACGTCCGGCCATTTTGTCGCCTACGCTGATTTTGCGCTTCTGGGCGATGTACACGCGAACCATTTGGTTGACGCCAGGGGAGAGCTCGTCATTGTTCTCCCTTGTAAAGGTCTTCACATCCACCACGATGCCGCCCTCGCCGTGGGGCACGCGCAGGGAGGTATCCCGAACCTCGCGGGCCTTTTCGCCGAAGATGGCGCGCAAAAGCCTCTCTTCCGCCGTCAGCTCCGTTTCACCCTTGGGGGTGACCTTGCCGACCAGGATGTCGCCGGAGCGGACTTCCGCACCGATGCGGACGACGCCGAACTCATCCAGGTCCTTCACGGCGTCATCGCCCACGCTGGGGATGTCGCGTGTGATTTCCTCCGGCCCAAGCTTGGTCTCCCGGGCCTCAGACTCAAACTCTTCAATATGGATGGAGGTGTAGACATCCTCCTTCACCAGCTTCTCGGAAATGAGAATGGCGTCCTCGTAGTTGTAGCCTTCCCAGGTCATGAAGCCGATGAGCACGTTGCGGCCAAGGCCGATCTCGCCCTTCTCGGTGGAGGGGCCGTCGGCCAGGAGGTCGCCCTTATCCACCCGCTCCCCGGCCTTGACCACCGGGCGCTGGTTGATGCAGGTGCCCTGGTTGGAGCGGGCAAACTTGATCAGGTGATAGCGGTGGCGCTCGCCGTGATCGTCCCTGATGACGATCTCATCTGCGGACACGCGTTCCACCACGCCGCTTTGCTTGGCCAATACCACCACACCGGAGTCATGGGCGGCCTTGAACTCCATGCCGGTACCCACGATAGGCGCTTCCGGTACAAGGAGCGGCACAGCCTGACGCTGCATGTTGGAGCCCATCAAGGCGCGGGTGGCGTCGTCGTTTTCCAGGAAGGGGACCATGGCTGTTGCCACAGATACCACCTGCCGGGGGCTGACGTCGATAAAGTCCACCTGGCTTAAGGGCACTTCAATAATCTCCGCCCTGTCGCGGACGGTGATGCGGTCACGTACGAAGCTGCCGTCGGGATTCAGTGGCTCATTGGCCTGGGCGACCTTGTAGAAGTCTTCCTCGTCGGCGGTCATGTACACGATTTCTTCCGTGACCTTGCCGGCGGCCTTATCCACCTTGCGGTAGGGAGCCTCAATAAACCCGTATTCATTGATACGTGCATAGGTGGCCAGTGAGCCGATCAAGCCGATGTTGGGACCTTCAGGGGTCTCAATGGGACAGATGCGGGCGTAGTGGCTGTAATGCACGTCGCGGACCTCGAAGGAAGCGCGGTCACGGTTGAGGCCTCCGGGGCCCAGAGCGGAAAGCCGGCGTTTGTGGGTCAATTCCGCCAGGGGATTGGGCTGATCCATGAACTGACTGAGCTGCGAAGAGCCAAAGAACTCCTTGATGGCGGCACTGACGGGGCGGATGTTGATCAGCTCGCCGGGGCGCACGTCGTTGGCATCCTGGATGGCCATGCGTTCGCGCACAACGCGCTCCAAACGGCTAAGGCCTATGCGGATCTGGTTTTGCAAAAGTTCGCCAACGGAGCGCAGGCGGCGGTTGCCCAAATGATCAATATCGTCGGTATGGCCCAGGCCGTAGGGCAGCCCCAGCAGGTAACTGATGGAGGCTACGATATCGTCGGTCAGGATATGCTTGGGCACCAGGCTATGTACGTTTTCGCGGATGGCTTGCTTGAGTTGATCCGGTTCTACGCTTTCCATGATCTTTTTCAGCGTAGGCAGGTGCACAAACTCCAGGATGCCGGCTTCCTTGGGGGGGAAGGGCAGATAGCAGGCAGCGTCCACAAAGTTGTTGCCGATGATGCGGTGAACACGGTTGTCCAGCCGGATATCCACGTGGCGGATACCGCTGTTTTGAATTTGCCTGGCCACATCTTGCGGGATTTCGTCGCCCTTTTTCACCAGCAGCTCGCCGGTTTGGGGGTCAATGATGTCCTCGGCGGAAACAAGGCCCTGAATGCGTGTGGCAAGGGACAGCTTTTTGTTGAACTTATAACGGCCCACCCGCATCAGGTCATAGCGCTTGGGATCGAAGAAGAGGGAGTTGAGCAGGTTCCGGGCGCTCTCCTGGGTGGGGGGCTCGCCGGGCTTCTGCCGCTTGTAGATTTCAATCAGGCCGTCTTCCTGGGACTTGGCGTTGTCTCCGCGCTGGATGGTGGCCATCAGCCGCTCGTCTTCACCCATCAGGCCGATGATCTCCGCGTCGGTGCCGTAGCCCAGGGCGCGCAGGATCACCGTGATGGGTAGCTTGCGGGCCCGGTCGATGCGGACCCACAAAACGTCATTGGAGTCGGTTTCATATTCCAGCCACGCACCGCGGTTGGGGATAACGGTGGCGGAAAACAGATGTTTGCCCGCCTTGTCGATTGTATCGCCGAAATATACGCCGGGGGAGCGGACCAACTGGCTGACAATAACGCGCTCCGCACCGTTGATGATGAATGTGCCATGGTTGGTCATCAGGGGAAAGTCGCCCATGAACACGTCGGATTCCTTGATTTCGCCCGTTTCACGGTTCTTGAGCCTAACGAATACTTTCAAAGGCGCAGCATAAGTCATGTCTCTTTCCTTGCAGCGCTCCACGGAATGCTTGGGGGTTTCCTCCAGGGAGTAATCCACAAACTCAAGCACCAGGTTTTCACTATAGTCGGTGATCGGTGATACGTCGGCCAGCACCTCGCGCAAGTCTTCCTCCAGGAAGCGTCTGTACGAGTTTTTCTGAACCTCGATCAGGTCGGGCATGTCCAGCACTTCGTCGATCCTGGAGAAACTCATGCGCTTGCGCAGCTTCCCCATTTGAACCTCGTGCACCATAAAAAGCCATCACCCCTTATGTTGTCCAACCAGCATCGGCTTCCGGGCGGAAATTTGCATTTTCCCGTTGCAATTTTTGTTGGGACCGTGTACAATACATCCACGGGAAGGACATACTTCCGCACAGTAACGATACTGATGCAAGTTTAAATTTTATCACGATTCCCAAACCTTGTCAAGGCCGAGCTTTGCTTTTTTTATGCTTTCGCTAGAATTTACGAATAATCAAGAAGCCGCTGATTTTCAGCGGCTTCTTGATTGGATAAATGGCGCATTGACGATGTTATTTCCAACATGACTGGAGCTTTTGCATTCGAAAAAAATGATCATGATGGAATTATATATCGTTCCGATAATATCAGAAGTCTTTTTAGTTACCTGTTGGCAGCCTTAGCAAACTGGCCGATTTGCTTATCCATATTGGATATATGTTGAGTCAGCCACTGAAGCATCAGCTGATTTGCGTTGATGATGACCAGCAGTTTCCCGCCGGAGGTTTCATAACACTGCGGAGTTTTGCCAGTTGCCGGATATAATCGGCATGCGCCTGTTTCTGAACGGCATATCCGGGATAGTTGATGCTGAGCATGTATTTTTCTTCATCAGTAAAGTGCTTTTTCGTGTAGTCTTGCAAAAAATTCAACAGTTCTCCGATGTATTCTTTTGCCTGGTTGTTTTTCCCTGCCTCAAAAAGCCTTTCGGCCTTTTCGAACAACGTTTTGTGCTGATCATCAATCATTCCAACGCCAACCGATAGATTTTGTGTCCAAGGCATGGTCATACCTCCTTTGTACAAAAAGAAATTTCATTCTACAAGCATCCTGATCTATATCAAGCAGATATTGTAGAATGAAACATCATATTTTAACTAATTCTGGTTTTCAAATGGGCCTGTTTGATTCTTATCCTCCGCATAATCCGTAAAGGATTGCTTACCCTGGCTGTTCCACCATTCATCGTAGTACTTCCAGTGTTTCCAGTCCTCTTTGCATGCATCGTCCTCACTGCAGGGGTCATGGTGTTTGCGGTGCTGGGAAGATTTTGATTCGCTGTGACTGCCGCCCGCGCCGCCAAAGATGAGGTGGCCCAGGATAACGATGCCGAAGGCCTGCCAGTAGGTGATGGTTTTCAGGTCGAATAATTCCGGCATAAGCCAGTTCCAAAGCTCCCTGACGAAAATGCCGAATACCAGCCCAAGAGCGGCTGCTGTGACCAGGCCGATTACAACCATACCAATGATGCGCGCCCCCTTGGGTACACGGTTAAATCTTGCTCTCCATTCGCTCATATTCTCGTCTCCTTTCAATAAACCATACAGGTGTGCGTGGGCTAGGGCCTGAATTCGCGGAGCATCTCCCTGAGTTTGTTTACGGCGCGGCACTTGCGTGACAGCAGCGTGCCCACAGGCTCGTTCCATTGCATGGACAACTCCTTGAACGAGCGGCCCTTCAGCTCGGTGGCGATGAAGACCGCGCGCTGTTTGGGCTCCAGGTGATCGATGGCCTCGGTAAGCCTGCGCATGAACTCCCTTCTTTCAGTTTGCCTGCTTACATCTAAAGAGGCATCGGCAAGAAAGTCAAGCAAGGAGGTTTCCCTGTCCTCATCCGGGAAACCCTGGAGCGATACGGTGCGGCGGTGTTTGCGGGCGAGATCGATGACCCTGTTGTTCAGCGCGCGGTACACATAAGCCGCCAGGTTTTCCACGTGGCGTGCCGGATCCGCTTTGCCTAGCATCGCCAGCATGACTTCCGCCACCATATCCTCCGCATCCATCTCACTGATGTCCGCCATCCTTCTTTTCAAGAAACTGATAAACCGCTTGCGCTCCAGGTCGAAAAAGCGGAATATCCTGCTCCTGCCGTCGCTTTCCATGGCTTCAAACCGTCCTAGCCGCCCATTTATTTGTCAGGGCTCTTTCATTTTTTCACCCCACACCCTTATGACGGCGGGGCGGTTATTTTATTGCATGACGAGCAAAAGATTTTTCTTTGATTTATCTTACCATAATTTTAGGCGGTTGCCTTGGAGGGTTAAAAAAAGCCCCCCGGTTTAAACCGAGAGGCTGCATGGCATCAAAGATCGATAAGATCATTGGGGATGCATAGAAGGGGCATTGCCCCTTCTCAGACCATCAACATAGTGTGGTCTGAAATGACAACGTCATTTTTTGAAGGGTTTACCACATGGATACGACTTGCACGTCCTTGAAGTACTGCATCACGATTTCTTCGCCCTTCATGCCGCTATCGGCCAGCCCGTAAGCGCCCCATTGGGGCATGCCAACTCCATGTCCGTAGCCTTTTCCGGCCATTGTTACCTTTCCATCTTCATAGGCAATACTGGTCAAGAATGTGGAACGCATTTTTGTGCTGTCCAGGGCGATGCGGAGTTCAGGTGCGCTAACTTCCACCCCGCCGACCATGATCGAAACAGCCCGGCCACTTTCGCCTCTTTTTGAAATGGAGATTTCCTTGGCGGAGGTGGGGGTGCCGCCGGCCTTTTTGCAGGCGGCCAGGAACTCGGATTCAGTGAAGGACGCTTCCCAGGTTTTGGCATCCGGGGGTGCATCATCGCTTTCCTTGCCGGGCACGCTTTGGGTATAGGGCGGCTCTTCATCTTTATAGGCCAGGCCTTCCTTGGCCAGTGCTGTTTGACCGCCGGAATGGGCGTGGAACCAGGTGAACGGAAACTCGCCGCCCGAAGCCAGCACCATCCCCCTCGTGCTTTCAATGGCTTCCTTCACGCGGTCGTTGATCTCGTCGGCAGCGTAAGCCTGTGCTTCCTCAATATCTGTGGAGACATCCGCGCCTTCGTACTTGCTTTCTTTTTCTGTGGTGAATTTCAAAACGAAGGTACGGGCCAGAATGGCTTGCGCACGAAGCGCTTCCATAGGCCAGTCGTTTTTCATTTCACCAGCGACCACACCCTGAAGATAGGTTTCCATGTCCATCTCCTTAACGGCCTTGTCTTCTACCACATACACCTGTAATATGGGTACACCGTTTTTGTCGGTCTTGTTCAGCTTGGAGGGAATTTGCGGTTTTGCGGCAGGATCATTTTTGGCGGAGGAGCCTTCTTTGGGCGAGGCCGAGGGCAAAAGCTCCGCCTGAGCATCCGGCGTGGCGGCACAGGAAGACATAAGGGTTATCATCATCAGGCAGGATAGGAGAATACAAAGGGCACGCATGAGGAGACCTCCTTGAATCATCAGGTTGACACAAGTTTCCCCCGGTGGAAAGCAAAATACGATGCAACCTTTTGGTAATTGCAGGCGAGTTATCCGCATGCTATAAAATATGTAGGTACAGAATCTGGGGATAGTGTCATACAAACGGGCTGCCGGAAGACCCCTTGTCCTTTTGAATCAAATGTTTTTGTTGCGGACAGATTGACATAAAAGGAAAACGATGATATGATTATGTGGTTGTCCGCAAGCTATGTTTTTCTATGCCTTTTTGGGAAAAACAGGCCGGAATTCTCCCTGAAAAGGAGCGGTCCGCCATGCTGGAAGAGTTAAAAAATCCCGCCGGGCGCGTGGTTGGCACCAAGCAGCTTTTACGGGCGCTGGCTTTGGGAAAAGTCGCAAAGGTGTTTGTGGCGGAGGATGCGGACGACTTCAACTACCGCAGGGTGCGCACAGCCGCCGAGGCCAATCAGGTACCCGTTACGGTGGTAAAAACCATGGCGCAATTGGGCCAGGCATGCCGTATCGATGTGGATACAGCCGCCGCAGGGCTTTTGCGCTGATATGAATTGCCTATAGGCTTCCGAGGGTTGCGGAAGTATTATAGATATCATTCCAGGAGGTGCTTCCATGCCCACGATCAATCAATTGATCCGCAAGGGAAGGGAAAAGGTCGTCAACAAGTCGACTGCGCC
>JAEZLW010000193.1 GCA_023415145.1 Bacillota bacterium
ATGAAAAAGGAACCGGTATCCCCCATAAAGACCATGGCGGGATAGCGGTTAAACCTTAAAAAGCCCATGCAGGCACCCGTCAGCGCCAGGGCAAAGATGCCTATGTTGCGCAGGTTATCCCCATACATACTATAGCTGAACACGGCTACAGTGGGTAAAAGAAATACAGCCATCAGCCCCCAGGCCGCGCTGCCAATAACTGTTACGGTTGATAGCAAGCCGTCCATTCCGTCCTGCAGGTTGGCACTGTTGATCATAAAGATCACAACCACCGTCATCAAGGGGATATAGAACATGCCAAGATCCCATTCCACGTTGAAGAAAGGCACCAGAATCTTGCTGCCAACCTGAGGATGGAAATAACAATATACGGAAAACCCAACCGCCAGTACTACCTGGCCAAAGATCTTTTGCCAACCCGTCAAGCCAAGGCTGCGCTTTTTGACCACCTTGATGTAGTCATCAATAAAGCCGATAACCATACTTCCCAGGGAAAGACCACAGGCAGCCAGTGTGAAATCCCACAAACCATGCCACTGACCCTGATGCAGTAAAAGCGCTGCCAAAACAGCGGCAAACCCGATCAGCAATCCGCCCATGGTCGGCGTGCCTTGCTTTACCTGATGGGTCTTGGGCCCCAACTCATAAATCGTCTGCCCGAACTTTAATTTGCGAAGCAATGGCAACACCCTGGGTCCAAGAACCAATAGTAGCGCAAAGGCGGCAAGAAGCGCCAGGATCATCCTTTGCATGCAATTCCTCCTCGTGTTTAAGCCTTTTGGCTGCAGTTACCTCCGCATTTCCTCCAAGAGCTCAGCCACCACTAATTTTTCATCAAAAGGCCGTTTGATACCCATTACTTCCTGATAAGTCTCATGGCCCTTGCCGGCCAGGACAATCACATCCCCATCCTGGCCAATCTCCAAGGCATGGCGGATGGCATCCCGCCGGTTCTCAATCACGGTGTACTTCCCGCCGGTGGGCTTGATGCCTTCCTCAACAGAAGCCAGTATGGCATAAGGGTCTTCCGTTCTGGGATTGTCGCTGGTGAGTATGGTATAATCCGCCAGCCTGCCGCCGATTTCACCCATAATGGGCCGCTTGCCATGATCCCGGTCGCCGCCGCAGCCAAAGACGACGATGATCCGCTTCCTTACAAATTCCTTCACCGTGGTCAGAATGTTTTCCAGTGCATCAGGGGTGTGGGAATAGTCAAGAATCACCTTGTACGGCGTATTGGTGGGCAGCATCTCAATCCGGCCTGGCACACCCTTCACACTTTCCAGCCCCAGCTTGATGTCGTCTCCCGAGGCTCCAAGAATCATGGCCAGGGAAGCCGCGGCAATTGCGTTGTAGACATTGAACATCCCCGTCATTTTCAGGTTGATGGTGACGTTATGCGTATCACGCAGCTTCAGGTCAAAGCGCACACCATCCTCGCTGATTTCGATATCACGGGCATACAGGTCGGCCGAGGCGCAGATGCCATAGGTGATATAAGGAATTTTCAGGTCTTTGAGCATGTTGGGGGTGGTATCCTCATCCGCATTGAAGGAGGCGTTTAGCGTCATGCCGGACGTGAACAATTCCTTCTTGGCCTCAAAATATCGTTCCATGGTTTGGAAATAGTCCTGATGATCCTGGGATAGGTTCGTGTAGCACGCCGCCTCGAAAACGAGCCCGTCCAGCCGATGCATGTCCATGGCGTGGGCGGAAACCTCCATACTCACCACCTGCACTCCCGCATCCGCCATCTGCCGGAGCGTTGCCTGCAAATCGATGGGATCGGGGGTGGTCAGATCGCTTTTTAATTTTTGATTTCCAATCATGTTGCCGGTGGTGCCGATGAGCCCGCAGGAATAGCCGGCCTGCTCCATGATGGCTTTCAACAGATAACTGGTGGTGGTTTTGCCCTTGGTACCGGTGACGCCTACTAATTTCATCTGTCTGGCAGGGTGGCCGTAAAATGCCGCCGCCATTCGCGCCATGGCCGCCCGGCCATTTTTTACCAGCACCTGTGGCACAGAAACCTCTGGAAGGAAATGCTCCACCACCAGGCCCACACAGCCATTGGCAATCGCCTGAGGCGCAAACTTATGGGCGTCAAAGCGTGCCCCGGAAATGCAGAAGAACAGCCCCTTGTCCACCTTCTCCCGGCTGTTGGAGGTGATCTGGCCTATGTCCACCGTCATCTCGCCCCGGGTATCGAGCAAATAGGGCAAATCGGCAAGCAACGCTTCCAACCTCATCTTGTGTCCCTCCGCTTACGCTTACTTATTCATCATCCGCCTGGCATCTGATATTGAACCGTCACCTTTGTCCCGGGGGCAACATACTCCCCTGCCGCAGGCGATTGGGAAACCGAAAGACCGCTGCCCTCAATCTCCATTTCCAACGACCGCATCCTGAGCAGTTTTCCGGCCTCCGCCATCGAGAGCCCATAGACATCCGGAACCCGAACCAGTTCCATGGGGGTCACCACTTCGCCCTGCTGCGTATAGAGCATCACCTGGCTGCCAATGGGCAGGGTGACGCCTGCCGCCGGCATCTGGCCGGTTATGGTATCCGACTGGCCGTCATCCACCGGGATCAGTTTCAATTCCCCCAATGCTTTCTTGGCATCCCTGAGGGATTGCCCGTTTAGGTCAGGCACCGTCACCTCAGGCTTTGGCGTGGCGGATGGGTCCGATGGAGAAATCCCCAGGTACTTCAAAGTGTCGGCCATGACCTGTTTGGCAAAGGGAGCCGCCGTTGTTCCGCCATAATCCACCGGTACTTGCGCTTCATCCACCACCACCAGGATGGCAAAACGCGGATTATCCACAGGAGCGATCCCCAGGAAGGAGCCAATGTGCACATCCCTGACGATCTTGCCGTCCTTGTACACCTGGGCAGTTCCCGTTTTGCCGCCGATGCGGTAGCCCGTGATGGCGGCATTCCTGCCGCCCCCATGCGCTACCACGCCCTCCAACAGCTCCCGCATGGTTGCGGATGTCTCTGGGCTGATGGGGTTTGCCACCACCTGAGCACCGTTGCGCTGGAGCACTTCCCCATCCGGTGATAGAATCTCCGCCACCAGGTAGGGCTTCAATAACCTTCCGCCGTTTACCGCCGCACAGGCGGCGGTAATCAGTTGCAGCGGCGTTACCGCAATGCTCTGGCCAAAGCCGATACGGGCAACATCCACCGTTTTTACATACCGGCTATTGATCAGTATGCCCGATGCTTCCCCAGGCAAGTCGATGCCTGTTGGCGTTCCCAGGCCAAATGCCTTCAGATACTTGTAGAAGGTGTCCTTGCCCATGCGCACCGCCAGCTCCACAAACACCGGGTTGCAGCTGTTTTGAAGAGCCTCCCGCATACTTTCCGCACCGTGGGGATTGCCCCAGCAGCGGATGGTATCGCCGTCCACCGTAATCTTCCCCGAACAGTAAAACCTGTCCTCGGGATTGGTAACGCCGCTGTCCAATGCTGCGGAAGCGGTAACAATCTTGAAGGTGGAGCCGGGCTCATACACGTCGCTGATGATTTGAATGCGCATGAGCCCAGTAAGTATCTCAATGGCATCCCGGGGCGGGTTATTGGGATCGTAATCGGGCTTTGTGGTCATGGCCAGGATAGCGCCGGTCTTCACATCCATCACAATGGCGTGGACAGCCTTCGCGTTGTTTACCGCCAGGCATTCACGCATGGCTTTTTCGCAAAAGCCCTGGATGGTATTGTCGATGGTCAGCTTCAGGGTGTTCCCGGCCTGCGGCTCAATATAGGCCGTCTGCCCGTCGGGCAGCGTGCGCGCCCTGGCGTCCACTTCGTGAACAAAGGCGCCTGCACGGCCCTTGAGCAGCGTATCATACTGCTGCTCAAGCCCCGACTGCCCCACACTGTCCACATTGGTCAGCCCCAGCACCTGGGACAGAAAAGCGCCCTTGGGGTACCAGCGCATGGTATCCTCGTCAAAGCTGATCCCTTGGAGAACCTTGCTTTTTTGATTCTCCGGCTGCGCCATCATGCTTCGGATTTCATCTACGGTTTCACGGTTCACCTGCCGCTTCAAAATCACAGAGGCCTTTTTCTTGTCGCTAAGTTTGTTCAGTGCGTTCTCCCGGTTGATGTTCAAAAGCGGGCATAAAATGTCCAGCAACGCCTCCGGTTCCTTCACCAGCTGCGGGTTGGCGCAAACGATATAGGCTGTGGTGCTAAGCGTGATCGTCTGCCCCAGGCGGTCCACAATGCCGCCACGTCTCGCCGCAACGGCGCCGGACCGGGTCCATTGGCTTACCCCACGGGCAGTCAAGGATTCCGCCTGAAATATGGTGAGGCTGCCGATGCGCACGCCTACCGCCCCAAAGAGCAGCACAAAAACGCAAGTCAGCAGCAGAAGCCTCTTTCGGATCAGAAGCTCGGGATACAATACTCATCCCCCCGGTGGCTCCTAAAAAAAGCACACAATGCGCTAGTCCAGGAAACCAAATAATGCGGCATAGATGCCAGTGCGCGCCTGGGGGATGGCGGACTGGACGCCTTGGGTGTCTTTGCGCGTGACGGGAGCTGTTAAATAGACCACATCTGCGCCCTCGGCAGACACCATGCCAAGTTCGCGTGCTGCGGCATAGCAGATCTTTGCACCGTCCGCAACCTTATCCAACTGCATGGCCAGATCATGGTTGGCCTTCTGCCCATCCACAATCTGGGTACGCAGTGAATTGAGGCTTTTGGATTTTTCCGTCATCCTGCTGGTGTTCACCAAGGTGATGATTCCCAGCACAAACACGAAAAAGCCCACGATACACAGGGCCGTGGTAACTGAAAGCCCGCGCTGCACCGGGCGCTCATGGCGCGGTGCGGCCATAGCGTTAGCGCGCATCCTGGGAGCGCGCCGGACCGGGCGCCTTATAGGAACAGGCATATCGTTTTCATCCAAATCGCCATAGGGAAGCAATACGTTGGGGCGCACAGTCATTCTGCATGCGCTGCCGCTTAATACACCTACCTGGGCATACCTGCCCTTCCCAGCACGATTCATGCCGATGGCGCTTGTCATACGTATCCTATCCCCCTCAGGAGCGGTTTAGAACCGCTAGACCTCCAGGCCTCCCATAAACTCCAGAATGTCGTCCTCGTTCTCCTTGTAGTAGCGCTCCTCTTCCACAGCCTTTTCGCTTGTTATGATGCGGATGTGGTCCTGTACGCCTGTGATTTCTACATCCCTGGCATCGCCCAGCATTTCCTGGCGCAGTTTGGCCGGTAGCAAAAGCCGCCCCTGGTTGTCGCTGTCCACTTTGGGATAACTGAACTTGAAGAAGCGGTTCAGGTACATCTGCACCTTGGGCTTATTGCCGTGGACCCGCCTGATTTCCGACAGTTCTTTGAGCAGCGATTCCCAGGTGCGCCGCGGGTAAAGGGCGATTGCTTTTTGATCCCTGGTGGGTCCGATGGTGAACTGTTTCCCAAGGCTGTCCCGATAGTCGGAAGGGATGATGATGCGGCCTTTACCGTCTATGGCGTGGTCATAAGAGCCGAAAAAGGCGTCTTCAGGCGCATCGGAAGCCAATTCGCCGGTGTTCACCGGCATATTTTCCACTTCCGGCTGCGACGATTCCGCCTTGCCGGTTTGTATGCCTTTTTCCTCGTCCGCCACATTTCCACCTCCCCGCCCACCACTTGACACCACTTTTAGGGATGTGCAACCATTATGCACCACATTTTGGACCACGTCAATTCCTGTCAGTAATATTTTTTTCAAAGCGATTTTAACTTAATTGTAATAAATGGCTATCTTTTGAGAAATTATGTTCGCATTTGTACTGGAAAAAGCACAAAAAAAGCACCCTATCAAAGATCGGGTGCAATGAAATACAGGATTTTCTACAAGATAGATGATTTTTTGTGAAAAATAAATGAAAATTGTCCGTAAATTCTCTTACAAAGATCGCGAAAAGATTAATTTTCCAGATATAGCCTTTAACCCATATTGGCCGCTGTTTCTGTGAGGTTCAGAAGCTTAAAGCCCAACCCATCGCAAGAAACAAGGTGGCAGCGGATATTGCGCCACTTTCCCGAGTAACCTCCACGCAGTCCGGGGCCATGCAGGTGGCCATAGACCACATCCTCAACCCCGTACTTCTCCATCAGGTCCGTAAAACCGGAAGGTTCTTTCTGTTCATTGAATGGCGGGAAATGCAGCATCGCCAGTTTTTGAAGACCCGGCCCTTTTTTTTGGGCATCCTGAAGCGACATCTCAAAGCGCATCAGCTCCCGCTGATAAATGCGCGAGTCTTCCAGGTCAAGACCCGCTTCGCCAGGCAATACCCATCCACGGGTGCCACAGATTACATGATCGCCCATCACCAGCGCATCGTTTTGCAGGGCGTGCATGCCTTTGGGGAGTGCAGCCCGTAGCCTTGTAATGGTTCCCCACCAATAGTCGTGGTTACCCCGCAGCAGTACTTTATTTCCAGGCAGCGCACCGATGCCAATAAGGTCCGGCAAAGCTTCGTCCAAACGCATGGCCCAACTGATATCGCCGGGCAGCAGCACCAGGTCTGAGGGCTCAACCCGCCGCCGCCAGTCGGCCGCAATCTTCTCAAAATGATTTTCCCAGTGGCTTCCGAATACATCCATGGGCTTTGTTTCCCCGCCGGGTAGATGCAGATCACCAATGGCAAATATGGTCATGCTTCCTCGCTTTTCGAAAAAAGATATCCTGTCCTTTTTTCGAGCTTTGCACGATTTTCTTGTATGCCCTGCGAACCGGTCCCACATAACGTGAACCAGTTCGCAGGGCATACAGCCAGAAAATCGCGAAAGGAGTGTTTGCTTCGCAAACCTCGCCCAGCCGACCAAGCCGGCTGAGACGATTTCAAACGAGAGCGCTGTGGTCCGCAAGCTCAATCGTCGCGCGGCTTCGCTTCCGCTTGCAACCCCTGCGGCTCAATCGTCGCATCGCTTCGAAGCCGCTCGCGCTGCTCGTTTCGCCAGATTCCTTCGCCTCGCTTCATCCGCCACTGGCGGTGCACGGCTCAGTCACCCTCGTACCCGCGCGTTGGTCTGTTTCACTCGTCTTCTTCTTCGTCTTCGTCTTCCTGTTCCTCTTCCTCATCTTCCCGCACGCTTTCCAGGGACAGCTCGCTTTCGATCTCCCCAAATTCACGTTCGGGTATTTCCTCATCCACTTCCGGAATGATTTCATCCATCGTGCTCACCGGATCGATGGTCAGGCTGGCCTCATCCATGATCTCGGGAGAATCACTGTCATCCTCATGCCCGTTTCCGTTAAGTTCCTTCAGGCAGAAAAGGCATACATCCTTTCCTGGCAGGGCCGGGGCCTCGTTGCATACAGAGCACAGCTCCAGTTCCTCACGGGGTTGTTCGCCCTTCATCTCCCGAAAGCATACCTTGCAGTATTTTTCTCCTTCCTGTATATAATTCAGTTCGCAGCGCGGGCATTTCACCAAATTCATCATGGCATCCTCCTTATATTGCGGACGTGTACTTCGTATTAGACAGATTGGCTGATATTTCCTTGCCAATTCCTTGCCACTTTTGTTGAACATATTTGAAAATTATATTACGCTATCGTTAATCGTACGACACAAAGTCGTAACAATTAGGAGGTATCGTATGACTCGTAAGCTTATCGCAACCGTCCTTATACTGATCATGATGATAACCGCCAGCTCTGCCTTGGCAGACAGCAGACCAACCTCGCAGTTCAGTTACTCTGGCTGGTACATTGTAAACACACCGCCCTGCAAGACCAACACGACTCCTGCCCCCAACAACACAGCCGGAAATGGCGGCTCTGTCGCCAATCCCACTCCCCGCCCCGCCTCCGTATCCGACGGCAGCAAAGGTACAATGTGGATCATCGACTATAACCCCTCGGGCAAGCCCTGTCCCAATGTCAAAACACCTGCTCCTACAGTGAAACCCACAGCTGCTCCCACTGCTGTTCCTACGGCGGCTCCCACCGCAGCCCCAACCGCGGTTCCCACAGCGGCTCCCACCGCTGCCCCGACAGCAGCTCCGACAGTGAAGCCTACACCAGCTCCGACAGTGAAGCCTACAGCAGCTCCGACAGTGAAGCCTACAGCAGCTCCGACAG